>NZ_JBLZRT010000181.1:0-36192 GCF_048564745.1 Microcystis sp. | reverse complement strand
GGTAATTGACCGCCTGAAAATGGGTAAAACCCTACACCCCACACCCTACACCCCACACCCCACACCCGTTCGGACCTCGGCGTGAGCTCGGTCGAACGCTGAGCTCACGGCCGAAGCCCACACCCCACACCCTGTCCCCACGAAAAACTTTTTGCCGCAAACCCTAACTAAAAACCGAGCGCCGATCACTAAAAAATGACTTTTGCCTCCGTTATTCGCAACATTGAAAAATCGCCTCTAACTGCCGAACTTATCCAAAAACTGGGGAAAAACGGCAATTTAACCCTAACCGGCCTTGCCCGCTTACCGAAAGGATTAATAGGCACAGCTTTCGCCCGTTGTCAAGGAAAAAATCTTTTAATTATCTGTGCCAATCTGGAGGAAGCGGCACGTTGGGCGGCACAATTAGAAGCGATGACGTGGAAAGGTGTTTTCTTTTATCCCACCTCGGAAGCTTGCCCCTACGAGACATTTAATCGGGAATCCGAGATGATTTGGGGACAGATGCAGGTATTATCGGCCCTTCGACGTAGCTCAGGACAAGCTCTAATCAGTCATCAAGATGCTGGAATGGCGATCGTTACCACCGAAAAAGCCCTGCAGCCCCATTTACCCCCTAGAGAGGTTTTCGAGAAATATAGCGATAATTTTGCGGTAGGAAGGGTTATAGAAGGCAAAAACCTCGATCTAACCCTAGCTAGATTAGGATATGAACGGGTTTCACTGGTAGAAACCGAAGGGCAATGGAGTCGTCGCGGCGATATCGTTGATATTTTCCCAGTTTCGGCAGAATTACCAGTCAGGTTAGAATTTTTCGGCGATGAATTGGAAAAATTGCGAGAATTTGACCCTGCCACCCAAAGATCGCTCGATTCTATCCCCAATCTGCTTCTTACTCCCACTAACTTCGCGGCGATGATTGTCCCTTCTCTCCCCCCGACAGTGGCCGATTATTTGGAGGCTGAAGATCGAGAAAAATTGGCTAATGGCATTTATCCAGAGGGAATTGAGCGATTTTTAGGCTTGGCATTCCCTCAAACTGCCTCTTTATTGGATTATCTCCCTGAAAATACCCTTATTGCCTTTGATGAACTGGAAAGCTGTCAAGCTAGAAGCGATCGCTGGATAGAATATATTGGGGAACGCTGGCAAGAGATAGAACCAGCTTTACCGAAAATTCACCGTTCTTTTGGCGAATCTCTGCAAATATCGGTCAAATTTCCCCATCTCTACCTCTCAGAAATAGACGATCACCTCTCCGAAAATAGTCTTAATCTCTCCAGTCGTCCGATTCCCACCAATCCGGGACAATTCGCCAAACTAGCGGAAATTTTACGGGGAAAAAGAGAGATTTATAGCGGTATTAAAGTAAATAAGTACGCTACATGGTTAATATCTGCCCAACCCTCCCGCACAGTCTCGTTATTACAGGAACACGACTGCCCGGCCCAATTTATCCCCAATCCCCTTGATTTTGGGGCGATCGAGCGGTTAATCATTCAAAACACCGCTACAGCCCTAAAATACTCAGGATTAGCTGAATTAGAAGGTTTTATCCTCCCCACCTATCGCATAGTCGTCGTTACTGATCGAGAGTTCTTCGGGCAACATCTTTTAAATACTGCTGGTTACGTCCGCAAACGTCGACAAGCAGCCTCGGTACAGGTGGATGTGAATAAACTCCGTCCCCTCGATTTTGTAGTACATAAACACCATGGCATCGGGCAGTTTATCAAACTAGAAAAGCAGGAAAGCACAATTAGCGGAATAGTGCAAGGTCGAGATTATCTAGTTATTAAGTATGCCGATGGATTATTGCGGGTTCCTGCCGATTCTGTTGATAATCTCTCCCGTTATCGTCATACAGGTAATCAAGAGCCTGAATTACATAAAATCTCTGGCAAAGCGTGGGAAGCGACGAAAGCTCGCGTCAGGAAGTCGGTTAAGAAGTTAGCGGTTGATTTAATCAATATTTACGCCCAACGGTCCCAAAAATCGGGTTTTGCCTATCCGATGGATAATCCCTGGCAGCGGGAGTTAGAGGATTCCTTTCCCTACCAACCCACTGCTGATCAACTGAAAGCGATACAGGATGTGAAACGGGATTTAGAAAGCGATCGCCCGATGGATCGCTTAGTCTGTGGGGATGTGGGTTTTGGTAAGACAGAAGTGGCCATTCGTGCTATTTTTAAAGCTGTCACCACGGGTCATAAACAGGTGGCTTTATTAGCACCAACAACGATTTTAACCCAACAACATTATCACACCCTAAAAGAACGTTTTGCCCCCTATCCCATCAACGTGGGTTTATTAAATCGTTTTCGCACCAATTCCGAGAAAAAAGATATCGTCCAGCGCTTGAAAACGGGGGAATTGGATATAGTGGTGGGGACGCAGTTGTTATTGAGTAAAGCGGTGGAGTTTAAAGATTTAGGATTATTGGTAATTGATGAAGAACAGCGTTTTGGGGTCAACCAAAAGGAAAAAATTAAGGCTTTTAAAAGTAATATTGATGTGTTAACCTTGAGTGCGACACCGATTCCCCGGACTCTTTATATGTCCCTTTCTGGGGTGCGAGAAATGAGTTTAATTACCACACCTCCCCCCTCTCGTCGTCCCATTCAAACCCACCTTTCTAGTTATAATTCTGATGTGATTAGAACGGCAATTCGCAATGAATTGGATCGGGGGGGACAGATTTTTTATGTAGTACCCAGAATCGAGGGAATTGAAGAAAAAGCGGCAGCAATTCAAGGGATGATTCCTGGTGCTAGAATTGCCATCGGCCACGGTCGTATGGATGAGTCCGAATTAGAGACCACCATGTTAGCATTTAATAATGGGGAAGCGGATATCTTAGTCTGTACGACTATTGTGGAGTCGGGGTTAGATATTCCCAGAGTTAACACAATTATCATTGAAGATGCCCAAAAATTCGGTTTAGCGCAACTCTATCAACTGCGGGGACGGGTGGGGCGATCGGGAGTACAAGCGCACGCTTGGTTACTTTATCCAGCCAAGGCAGAACTAACAGAAACCGCTCGGGAAAGATTAAAGGCAATTCAAGAATTTACCCAGTTAGGATCGGGGTATCAATTAGCGACTAGGGATCTGGAAATTCGCGGTGCGGGTAACTTATTAGGTGCGGAACAATCGGGACAAATGGAAGCGATCGGTTTTGATCTATATATGGAAATGTTACAGGAAGCTTTGCGGGAAATTCAAGGTCAAGAAATTCCCCAAGTGGAGGATACCCAAATCGATCTGAAATTAACGGCATTTATTCCTAACGATTATATATCCGATCTGGAGCAGAAAATGGATGTCTATCGGTTGATCGCTACTGCTAATTCTCAGAAAAATTTAGGACAAATTGCCGCCGATTTAGTCGATAGATACGGAGCAATTCCTGCACCGGTGGCACAATTATTTAAGGTAATCGAGTTAAAACATCTGGCTAAATCCCTCGGTTTTTCCCGCATTAAACCCGATGGAAAACAGCATATTATCCTAGAAACTCCCATGGAGGAACCAGCGTGGAAATTATTACAAGAACACCTACCCCAACATATACAATCACGCTTTGTTTATAGTCCCAAACAGGTGACGGTTAGGGGTTTAGGAACGGTAAAACCACCACAGCAGTTAGATAGTTTATTGGAGTGGTTAGCTAAGTGTAAAGATGGTTTACCGACGAGGAATTAGACTAAATCCTGTTTAAAAAGTATAGGAGACTGGGAATTATGAATTATCAATTATCAATTATGAAGTGGGGAGCAGGGGAGAAGATAATCACTAAAAGTAATCTCCTGTCTCAACCGGGAAATTAATTTTGCAAGACTACCTAAGTAGCTGGTTATAATTAAATTTAAAATGGATTTTGCCTTTAATCCCCCCTTGATAAGGTAGGGTTGATTCATGAATCAACCCTACCCTTGATAACGGGGATATCTGATAATTTTTAACGCCTACCTACTCATAAGGTGCTTTGGGTACGGAGAGAGAGGGATTCGAACCCTCGTTAAAGTTACCCCTAAACAGCATTTCCAGTGCTGCGCCTTCAACCGCTCGGCCATCTCTCCAATTGAGGTCACGATCATCAATCCTACAGCAAATGCTGCCGATCTGTCAAATTATTTTTCTTTTTCCGACGATGACCGATCAGGTTATACTTCATCTGGACGGGAAACCCTGTCAGTTAAGGGACCTGCGCTTTGATAATGTACCTTTTGGGCGAACGCAGTTCGCCCCTACATTGTGGACAAAATCCGTTACTGTAGGGGCGCAAAGCTTGCGCCCTCCGATCGATTGGGATATTATTCCCACGCAAGTCCCTAAGCATACCCCAGATATTGATTTAAGATTGCGGCCGTAGCTAGACCAGTTTTTTGCCAACTAAACTCATCAGCCCGTTTTTTGCCTAGATAACTTAATTTTGAGTGTAATTGTCGATCTTGAGCGATAATTTTCAGAGCATCGGCTAGGGCCTCGACTCGATAGGGATCGATTAAAATTGCCGCTGTTGCCGTGACTTCGGGCAAAGATGACAAATTTGAAGTAATGACGGGTGTACCGCAGGCCATAGCCTCTAAAACGGGCAATCCGAAGCCTTCCCAGAGACTGGGGAAGACTAAAGCAGTGGCTTGACTGATCACCTTGGGCAGCTCATCGTAGGGGATATAATCGAGAAATTTAATGCGATCGCTGACTGCTAATTCTCGCGCTTGTTGTTGTAAATTGGGGGTATAACGGCGATCAAAGCTGCCAGCAATCCAAAGATGATAATCGCTTAAATCTGGGGGCAGTTGGGCAAAAGCGGCGATTAAACGCGGTAAATTTTTATAGGGATTGGGACGACCGAGATAGAGAAAATAGGGATGCTCTGGCTTATTATCTTCCATAGGGCGAAAGTGATGATTATCATAGGCTAGGGGAATAGAAGTAATTTTATCGGCGGGAATTTGATAATATTCAGTGATATCTTTGGCCGTTGCCTGAGAGTTACAGATAATATGTTTTGCCTGTTGTAATACCTGCGGCACATAATAACGGAAATATTGGGTTAAGGGGGAAGTAAAACTGGGAAACCGCAGGGGAATTAAATCGTGGACCATGACGACAAAGCGACAGGGAGAATTTATCGGCGCTTCTGGAAGGGGAGAAAAGAGTAAATTGGCGTTTAATTGTCGGTAAATTGACGGTAACTGCCACTGAGTCCAGAGTAAGCGTTTTAAATGACCTTTCGCTCCTCGATCAGGGCCGAGACCTTTGGGGATAGAATAACAGTTAAAGTCGGGATAACTATTAGTTGTTAGTAGGGTTGGTTCTAAATTTTTCAGGTAGGGTAAGAGGTTAAGAATGTAGGTACTGATTCCCGTGGGTTGGGGAAAAAGTACCGAGAGATTAATTAATAACTTATGCTGTGTATTCACTAATTAGGGTCTGCTGAAAAAGTTTTTCGTGGGGACAGGGTGTGGGGTGTGGGCTTCGGCCGTGAGCTCAGCGTTCGACCGAGCTCACGCCGAGGTCCGAACGGGTGTGGGGTGTGGGGTTTTAGCGATTTTCATCTGGTCAATTACCTAATTTTCAGGGAAAAAGTCCCAGAATTTTACCCCCGATCACTCCAATGGTTGGCACTTTTTGAGGTAAAAAAAGTCTAAAAGTCTTACCCAATAAGGTTTTTAGATTTATTCAGCAAACCCTAATTACCCTGTTGATATTTGCTGAGAATTTCTGAGATATATTGGTAGCCTTCCAGTCCAATAGATTTAATCAGGGAGGAACGTTCCAGACTGAAAGTCTGTTCAAAAGCTGCGATATTTTTGCCGCGAATAACCGTTAATAGACTAGCAGCTTGTCGCCATTCCACTGCACCGATTTCGTGTAGCCAATACATTCCTAGAGAACCCATATAAATTGCCTGTTCAAAATTCTTGTCTTGATAGTAAGCTTCGCCTAAATAAGTTAGTAATAAACCTTGCAGATATATGTCTCCGTAGTATTTGGCCGATTCTAATCCTTGCAGGAGAATATTAATCGCTTCTTGGGTTCTTTCAAGGACAAGATATGCTAAACCTAAACTGCTACAACAAAAGGATTTACTCTGCCAATCTTGGAGACTTTCCGCTAACTTTAATCCCTGCTGTAAATACTCGATCGAACTTTGATAAATTTCTGGATCATATCTCTCTAACTGTTGCGCTTCCTGTACCTGACTATAACCCAAATTAGCTAAAGCGTTAGCCTGTCCTAAACTATTACCCTGTTGACGACTTAAAATTAAAGCTCTCTGACTTAAATTAATCGCTTCTGCATAGTTTTTTTGGATAGCATTGAGACGGGATAAATGGTTTAAATTAGCTATTTCACAAGCATAATCCTGTTGTTGACGAGCAATTTCTAAAGCTTGTTGATGACCTTCTCTGGCCTGTGGATAGTCGCCGCGAATGCGATTAGAATAGGCAATTAAAGTTAAAATTCTCGCCTTTTCTCCCGTGCCTTCCACATAACGCAGAGGAATTGATAAATAATCTAAGGCCTCCTTGAGATAACTGCCAGAAAAGGAGGCAAAAATTCCCCCGTATAAAGGAAAATAATCCCGTTGAGCAAAGGTTCTCAGAATTTGTAAAGCCATCTGAAAACAGCCCCGACTATAGAGAGAATTTTTACTAACTTGCTCGAAACTATTGGTTAACAGTGACCAAATTAAAGCAAAGGTGAGAAAGGTAGAAATGGATAATTTAGCTCCCAGTTTTTCGCTATAGATACGCTGATCAAAAAAGTTAATTAGTCCCCTTTGGATATATTGAAAAACAATAGCAGTTTCTACCCAATCGGTTAAAGTTAAATCTTGAGTGAGAGGATCAAAAGCTTGTTGATTAGCTAAACTTTCTAAGACTCGTTTTAACCAAGAGGGATTAACTTTACTTGCCCAAATTTGCCAGGGTGTCACTCGCTCATTATCATTAGTAAAACCAAGATTGCGATTTTGTTCGTAGAGCCAACTGGTGAGATCATTCGATAAATTTGACCAAGTATTTAACCCCAGATTAATCCCCGTGGCAATTTGCCATAAATCCGCTTCTCCCCGCTGCTGAGCAACTGTCTGTAAATGCTTGGCTAACTGTTGTAATTGTTCTAGGGTTAAAGCATTATTTTGATTGGGATCAATTAAATTCACTAACGTCAGTAAACGATCCTCTCGATCAATTTTTACCAGATTATCGATCGCCGCTGCAGTGAGAGAATTTTGCTGATTGGTTTTTTGATATTTTTCCCATTCACTTTCGATCGTTTCCAGGGCCCGCAAAACTCTAGTGGCTTTAATTTTTGTTTCTAACTGTGAGCGAGTAACGATAATTTTTTCGTTTAAACAACGCTCAAAAATTTCTCCTGTGCCATTTTTTACTCCCTCGGCTAAAAGGTTATAAACCTGTGATTTAGCTCTAATTTTTCCTTCTAAAGTTAGATTGACAATGCGCTCAATTAGTGCATTATAAGTTTCGTTGAAGTTATCTCTATTTTCTGTCATAAGTGTTTTTTCAGTTATCAGTAAACAGTAATCAGTAATCAGTGAAAAGACAGTAGGAAAATTCTAAGCTGTACTGAATTTAAACTGCCTCTTGAAAATTTTAGGACAAATGCTCAAGCTCCCTCTCCCTGCTCCCAACTCCGGTGCAGTCTTAACGAGTAATTTAGATAGTCAGCAGCTTATCAGTTATCAGATGTGAGTTTTCAGTTCACCGACTACTTTTTGGGGTTAATTTTTTTGGGCTTTATTTGACTTGAAAAGAGGGGGGTCGCAGGCTGGCACGGATTCCCATTATATAAGAAATTATCTGTCAAGTCGTGGGGTTTTGTCAAGCTTTTTGGAAAAAAAAATTAACCGATAGTCTTAACGAGTAATTTAGATAGTCAACAGCTGATTTAATGCTCCACACTTAAAACTTAAAACTCAAATCTGATAACTGATAACTGATAACTGATAACTGATTCAAGACTGACTACTGTTGATCAAAGTAATTACCGTCACTTCGGGGGGACAAAAAAGACGACCGGGAAAATAGGTTCCTAAGCCGCGATTCACATATAATTGATTTTCCCCGACTCGATGAAATCCCTCGGACCATTGCCAGTATCGGACTACTCTGCTGAACTGCCGGTGAAAGGGAACCCATTGACGATATGGATCGGGCAGCGAGCGCCTAAGTTCCTCTAAAATTATCGGTAGGGAACCGATACCGGGGATAGTCACTTGGCCTCCGTGGGTATGGCCGGATAACTGCAAATCCACGCGCCAATCCTTTAAAATCATAGCTGTATCGGGATTGTGGGAAAGGACGAGTCTGGGTATATCGGGGGAAATTTGCTCGAGGATTTGCGGTAAAAATTCCCCAGACCAATAATCGGCCAATCCGACGATGGGAAAATTTTCGCCGTAGGGTGTGGCGATTTCATTCCAGAGTACCCGAATCCCCACGCTAGTCAGGGCCGATCTGACCGTTTCCCTTGCGTTGGGAAGATAACTGTCATGATTTCCTAAACAAGCATAAATACCCCCTTGACTTTTGAGAGCTTTTATGCTCTCGACTAGGGCAAAAATTGGCCTGGGACTATAGGTAATAAAATCCCCCGTCAGGAAGATGAGATCGGGTTTTTCCTGATTAGTAATGGCGATCGCTTCTTGCAGGACAGCTTCAGGCAAATGCTGTGAATCGCAGTGCAGATCTGACCACTGCACCAACTTGATCCCTTGCAGATGTGCTGGTAAGCTGGCAATTGCGATCGTTAATCTTTCTACCTGTAAGGATTCTAACCAAAAGGGTCGCATCGGTGAGCCGTTGTCGGTGAGTATGTCAACAGTTTATCAATTCCCGATGGGGTTGTTGGGGGATGCTTCCGCAAACATCCCTCTCTTGAGGATTAGCCTTGAAATTTATCGATAATTCTTTCCATAGCGGCCTCGACGTTGGCACGACTATTAAAAGCCGATAGCCGGAAATAACCCTCTCCGGCGGCCCCAAAGCCAGATCCAGGAGTTCCCACCACATTACAGGTATGTAGCAGTTTATCGAAGAAATCCCAACTTGATAGACCCTGGGGCGTTTTTACCCAAACGTAGGGCGCATTTACGCCGCCATGGACTTCTAAACCGGCAGCGGTTAATTTTTCTCGGATAATTGTTGCATTTTGTAAATAAAACTTGACAAGTTCTTGTACTTGTGCTTGTCCTTCCGGGGAATAAACCGCCTCGGCCCCCCGTTGGACAATATAGGAAACGCCGTTAAATTTGGTCGATTGCCGACGATTCCACAGTTTCCAGAGTTGCACATCCGTCCCGTCGGCCGCTTTGGCCATGAGACTTTGGGGAACCACGGTTAAAGCGCAACGCGTCCCGGTAAAACCAGCATTTTTAGAAAAAGAGCGAAATTCGATCGCACATTGCCGCGCCCCCTCGATTTCGTAGATGGAATGGGGTAAACTGGCATCGGTGATAAAGGCCTCGTAGGCTGCATCAAAAAAGATAATCGATCCGTTGGCCCTAGCATAATTAACCCAGGCTGTCAAGTGTTCTTTGGTAGCCGTGGACCCGGTGGGATTGTTGGGAAAACAGAGATAGATTAAATCGACTTTTTCCGCCGGAATCTGGGCAGTAAAGTTATTTTCGGCGGTAATTGGCAGATAAATCAAGCCCTCGTATTCGCCGCGGTCGTTGGCCTCTCCCGTGTGTCCGGCCATAACGTTAGTATCAACGTAAACGGGATATACTGGGTCAGTAACAGCGATCGAGTTATTATCCCCAAAAATATCGAGAATATTGCCCGTATCGCACTTAGAACCGTCGGAAATAAAGATTTCATCGGCACTTATATCACAACCGCGAGCCTGAAAATCATGGACGGCGATTTTCTCCCGTAACCAAGCATAACCCTGTTCGGGCCCGTAACCCTTAAAGCTAGAGCGATCGCCCATTTCCTCCACTGCTTTGATCATGGCCTCGCGACAAGCTTGGGGCAAAGGTTCGGTGACATCGCCAATCCCCAGACGGATAATATTAGCATCGGCATTGGCTGCCGCAAAAGCTTGGACTCGTCGGGCAATTTCCGGGAAAAGATAACCCGCTTTTAGTTTTAAGTAATTACTGTTAATGGTTGCCATAATTATTCTCGTTTCAGTCGCAACCTTTAATTCTATAATAGTCGGTCATCAGCCGTTAGTTTCGATCGCCCCCCTTCACGCAGTAGGATTGGGTGTAGGCGGTTGTCTTTCGATATACAATCAGAGAAAAACCTCTTAATAACTGACATTAGTATGGGTGAATCAAAACGTCGTCAATCGGCCCTGGGTGATAAATATGGACAGGAAGAAAATATCCTGCCTTGGCTACCAATTACCAAAAGTCAAGCATCCCAAGCTTACAAGTTAACCACTAGGGGTGCCTGGATTGGTATAGGAGTTTTAGCTGGGGTTTGGCTAGTTATTCGTTTTGTCGGGCCGGCTTTCGGTTGGTGGAATGTCCAATAACTGTTTAGGGACTTGCGCTTTGATAATCTACCTTTTGGGCGAACGCAGTTCGCCCCTACATTGTGGACAAAATCCGTTACTGTAGGGGCGCAATGCTTGCGCCCTCCGATCGCTCAGGTTTGCTGATCACTCTAAGTAGGGGGAGAGCCTTCGAGAGCCTCCGCAGCTAAGGGACTTGCGCTTTGATAATATGCCATCTGGCTGGTCTGATTCTTCTACAGAGCGATTTTCTGGCTGGGATATTATTCCCACGCAAGTCCCTTATTGGTTGGCCAATATCTGGTCATCGATCGCCAAGTCTATTTCTTGTTGATCGCGACCGGAAGGGAGATAATCATTCTGGAAGGAGTCTGTTAAACCACTGACGAGATCATATTCAGGCTGCCAGTTTAACTCCCGGGTAGCTTTATTAATATCAGCGTAGAAATGTTGAACCCGCAGGGGGAAAGGTTTCTTTTTGCCGAAGTCAAATTTTTTGGGGTTATAGTTAACAATCTCGATTTCCTCGGCATTTTTCCCCATGGCTGCCGCGCAAGCTTTTGCTAAACCGTTAAAAGTTACATAGCGATCGCCAGAAATATTATACACTTGACCGATAGCCTGAGAATTACCCAATACTGCGGCCATGGCCTTGGCTAGATCGACAACGTGACCGAATTGGGTAAAATGTTCTCCATGACCGGGTATAGGAATAGGACGATTACGAACCAAACGGTCAAAAAACCAAGCTTCTAGGTCATTATAGTTGCCCGATCCGTAGATATAAACCGGACGGATGGAAGTCCAGGGTAAACCCATCTCGCTTAAATAGTTTTCTGTCTCGTGTTTTCCCTTGTGGCGACTTTTGGGATCTAGTTTATCCCCTTCTTTATGGGGCATTTGGTCGGATTTTAGATAAACCCCCGCCGAGCTAACATAGACAAAATGCCGGATTCTGTCCCTAAAAATCTCGACGAGGGGCTGAGTATCACTTAATTCTCTGCCATTATTATCGAAAATTGCCTCAAAACTCTCATCTTTAAGCTTTTCTTTTAGTTGCGCTGGGTCAGTGCGATCGCCGTGGATCTGTCGTACTCCGGCAACCGGAGCGGGTTTATTGCCACGATTGAATAATACTACCTCATGACCCTGTTCTACTAACACTTTAGTCAAAGAAACACCGATAAATCGGGTTCCACCCATAATTAAAATTTTCATAGGTCGCCATTGTCAATATCAAGGTTATATTATCCCTCGATCGGTGCAGTTTAAAAACTGTGCTTTTTAGGTTTGTGTCATCAATCCAGTCTTTTGGGGGATTCTACCCCCCAAACCCCCCGTTGGGGACGCAAGCGCGGTCACTGAGCCTTTACATTGAGCTTGTCGAAATGTGTCGAAGTGCCGTCCCCAAACCCCGGAGCGCATTAGCTTTTCGGTGGGATGCTTACACGCGGCTGTTCATACATTTGTAGCAGTTTAAGAGTGACTGATAATTGCTGATTATCGGTATTTCCGAAAATGTGAGATGCACCCAAACCGAGCGACTTTTAATGCAAGTTTTAAGTAAGCGCCAATTCAGACTTAAATTGTTGGCGAAGTTTCGGTAAAATGAAGGTAATTAGTCAACAGAGAAGGTCAAAATTATGACTTTAGCCAAGGTAAAAAATCTTTACGATCAAGATTTTGCTTTGTGGATAGAGAAGACGGTCAAACAATTAAAATCTGGGAATTTATCTCAGGTTGATTTAGAGAATTTGATCGAGGAGATGGAATCTTTGGGAAGACGAGACAAAAGGGAACTTAAAAACCGTTTAATTACATTATTTGAACAGGCTTTAAAACGGCGTTATCTTTCTTTGTCCGACTGTTATCGAGGTTGGGAAGTCACAATTAAACGCTGTCAATCTAAGTTAAAAGATATCCTGAAAGATTCTCCTAGTTTATGCAGTTTTTTAACCGATATTTATGATGATTGTTATCAGGAAGCGGTGGAGAATATGCGAATTGAATATGATGCTAATTTTCCCGATGTTTGTCCCTTTGCTGAGGATGTTGATAGTTTATTAAAACATAAGTTTTGGCAGGATGAAAAATATACTAACCCCTAATCCTTCGGGGGAATTGCCATCACTTGATTATCGCCGAACACAACCAATTTACCGCCCAATTTTTCGATATTTTCCTTAGCTAACCTGCGGGTTTCTTCGTCTTGGCTATTTATCCAGACTAACATCCAGGCACCAACTCTGGGAGCGCGACTATCGGGATTAGTTTCTAAAAATTTCACTGTTCCCCTGGCGGATTTCTCGATAAATTCATTACCAGCAATTTTCGCCCAATCGCCAGCCATTTGATAGGATTTTTTGGCCGCAGGAATATCACCTAAAAATAATAGTTCATCCACTCCTTTATATAACCAAATAAAATAGGCATCGGTGACATCAGGAGTGAGTTTTGATAAACCCTTATTCATAATCTCAATTGTTCTTTCGGGTTTGCCGGCATTCAGGGAAGAAGCGACGGACATCATCAAATAGGCACGGACAAATTTCGGGTCATTTTTAGTGACAATCTCCATAAAATCGGGACTTAAACTGTAACCAGTTTCGCGGCGAGCATCCCCATCGCCATAGTATTGTATAAACTGCAACATTGACCAATTGGCTAACATATTGTCAAAGCCAAAAGCTGGCATATTTTTTAATAACTCAACCCTAGCATTTTCTAGGCGAGATTCTTGAATATAATTTCTTTCTAATAACTTTTCTTTGGTCAAGGTTTTCACCTTTTCCTGTTGCATTTCGACAATAGCCATGATTAGTCCACCGATGACGGCGACTAAACCAAGAGTTTTAAGTAGGGATAGATTGAGAGATTTTTTAGCGCCTAGCACAGCTTTAAACAAAAGTCAATAACATTAACAAAAATAAAAGGTTTTTCGGTTATTTTAAGTAGGTAGGTGTTAAAAGTTGTCAGACACCCCCCTTATTAAGGGGGGACTAAGGGGGGATCGGCACCCCCCTTATTAAGGGGGGACTAAGGGGGGATCGGCACCCCCCTTATTAAGGGGGGACTAAGGGGGGATCAGAGGCAAAATCTATCTTCAATTTAATTATAACTATTTACTTAGAGACTGTTCGTAAATGAATATTAAGCGGGAAACTGACCACTTTGATCAACCTCCCTGTTGTTGAGAAGTAAATCCCATTGAGGGAGTTTATCCATATTTGAAAAACTTATTGGCATGGGGTAATTTTAACTGCCTTGATCACCCAAGAAGCAAACTTTACAATGGATTTAAGGTAATGGATTTGCCCACGGAGGCGATCATGGATTAATTACCCGGCTGAACCGATGATGGAACATCAATGCTATCGGGACTACTACAACCAGCCTCACCGGTCACAAAAACATTATCTTGTAAAGGACTTTTAGCCTCACAGATAACGAGCAATAAGCGCCCGTCTGGCATCAGTCGGACTCCCCCTGCATAATTTTTAATATCATTATCAAATTCAAGCTTTGCCACCGCTCGATAGGAAGATAGAGTATTATTGGGAGTAAGAGTAGGAGGGATACCGGAGGGTGTATTGTAATCGCTAAAAGTATAAAATTTAGCGTTGTCAATGCCACTAATGGGTAATTGATTTAGCCTGGCAAAAGTACCATTTTCGTAGCGATAAGCCTGTTGGGCGCGATTGATTTGTCCCAGTATCGCCAGTGCTTCTGCTTGCCTACTTTTGGAGACTTGCCCTAATAGATTCGGTAAACCGACGGCGGCGAGAACTCCTAATATAATCACCACTACTAGCAATTCTATTAAGGTAAAACCCCTCGCTTTTTTCCCTTGTGATTTAATTGCTAAAAAAAGAAGGTATTTCATGGTTAGGCCCTGGCAATATTGTCTGTATTTTTCTAGTTGGGCGTTGGAGATTTCAGTTATCAGCTTCCTATGGCAATAGGCAAGGGACTCCAAGAAAGAATCTGGCAATTCCCTTACCTAAAAAGAAGGTCAGTAAGTCAAGGCTTTTAGCTTAACAAATTAGGTTTGAGATTCGGTTCTTGTTATCAGATGTGAGTTTTTAGTTCACTGTTTACTGATTACTGTTCACTGACTAAAATCCCATCCCCAAAGTAACCAAGAGCGCAGATTTTCCAAGAGAATATTTCCCTGTCACCTTCCGCTAACTATCAATTCTTGGTTGTCATGCCAGAAAGCTTTTAAGCAATCTGGGAAGAATATCTAGTTGATTGCTGCGCTTCCAGTTCCACAGGCCAGAGTACCATCAGTTGTAGTCGCAGAGACAAGATCTGTAGTCGGGTTAGTCGTTTCACAAATAATTGAACTGAAAACACCAGCAGAAGTTTGACCTACTGCACCAGAGTAGTCGCGAATATCGTTTATGTAGGTGCTGATAGCGGTAGCATTAGTTACAGCCCCGGTGGCACTGGCGGCGGTAGGTCCAGTGTATGCGTAGTATGTGGGTTGTATAGATACGGGCAACTGGTTGACAGTCGGGGTAGTGGAGAATATTGCGAAGGTACCTCTTTCTATGCGGTTAACTTGCTGGGCGCGGTTAATGGCTCCGAGGTTGCTGCGAGCTTCCGCTTGTCTGCCTTTGGCCACCTGACCGAGGAGGTTGGGGAGAGCGATGGCGGCCAGTACACCGATGATGATAACGACCACTAGGAGTTCGATGAGGGTGAAACCCTTGTTACCGTTCTTTTTGTTGAGAGCTTGGATGAGTTTGAATTTGAAAGCAGAGTTCACAGCTGTATCTCCGATTGATGTTTTTTGTCTATAAACAACTTACCCACCTGTTTCAGAAAACCTATCACCCTTGCAAAAAATTTTTTTGGGGGAAGTGAGGTGATGAGGTGATGGGGTGATGGGGAAGTAACCTAAGACGCATTTAAACCGCTTATTCTTAGATTAGCCGAACCTCCCCCAATCCCTTTGCTGTTGCCTTTTGCCGTTCGGCAGTTCGGCGGTTCGGCGGTTCGGCTGGGCGTTCGTGTTAGTGAGCCTGTCGAACTACTGAGCTCACCGTCGAAGTCTCGCCGAACGTCCGAACCCACATTCCGCACCCCAAGTGTCACAACGTCTCAAAAGAGGAAGGGGCGTGAGACAAAATACTTAAGTAGTGGAGTGAGTGGGCGGCAAGCTGCCGCCCACTAAGCCGAAAATTTCAGGGTTCCCCCGTTCATTCTCAATAAATAGTGCTTGTTGAGAATAAACGGGCAATCAGACTTAACATCTAGCGGGAGATGTTCGAGTTGCTCGCTTTGTTTTGTCACCCCTTGAAGTCAATCCATCTGGTCAAGATAAGTAAGTAGTTATAATTAAATTGAAGATAGATTTTGCCTCTGATCCCCCCTTGATCCCCCCTTGATAAGGGGAGTGCCGATCCCCCCTTGATCCCCCCTTGATAAGGGGAGTGCCGATCCCCCCTGCCCCCCTTAATAAGGGGAGTGTCTGACAACTTTTAACACCTACCTACTTAAGAGATAATATTCCTGGCAAGGTTTGGGGAAAAATCTCAAAATGTTGCGCCTCTCGTCCGTTAAGTTACTAATCTTTTCGGCTCTTCGGGATTTGTTATGTAAATAATTAACTTCAAATAAAATTCGATGAAAGTGCCTACGCCTAAAAGTAGCTGAAATCCGTATAAATTGGCACGATCACGGATACTTCGGGCAAGAACTGTAAGGTAGTTGACATCGTTGGAGTCCAATAAACGGGCGACGGTTGAACTATTCCCTACAATACTACTATAATTAATAGCAACAAAAAGCAAGTCTATTGTCACTTATTTTAGACCAACGATGAAAAGTTTCTTCCGAAAATTATTTTTCTATGCGGGTATTCTCCGGCTCTCACCCTTAATCATTGCTTTTCAGGTAGCTAATAATCGAGAACTTATCTTAGGTGATGTGCGGCGTTGGGTAGAGTTATTAGGCTGGGAAAAAAGAGCAGATTGGTTACAATTCTTAGCTCTGTGTCTGGAGGCAAAAGAATTTAGAAATTTATATTATTGTCGTCTTTTTCAAGGTGGTTCATTCAGCCGTTTTTTAATGTATATTCTTAGGTTTTTCTATCGCGAAAGTTCCTACTTATTTCTAGATTCTTCCTGTTCGATTGGCAAAGGATTATTTATTCAACACGGTTTTAGTACGATTGTTATGGCGGATTTGGGCGATAACTGTTGGATTAATCAACAGGTAACAATTGGCTATAAAGATAAAAGCGGTCGCCCCAAAATTGGCAATAATGTCAGGATTACCGCCGGCGCTAAAGTCTTAGGAAACATTACCATCGGTGATAATGTCACCGTGGGCGCAAATGCAGTGGTAGTCAAGGATGTTCCACCTAATTGTGTGGTGGTGGGTATTCCCGCTCGTATTATTAAACGGGACGGCGTTAAAGTAGATGAAAAATTATAAACGCTGACTTAAAATATACTCGGCAATTGCCAGATCTCCGGGGGTAGTAATTTTTAAGTTAGTTTCTTCACCGACGACAATTTTGACGGGAAAACCACATTTTTCTAATAAGGCAGCATCGTCGGTGACTTCCCAAGCTAATTTTCGGCCCTGTTCATGACATTCTTTTAATAATTTTACCTGAAAACCCTGGGGCGTTTGGGCTGCCCACAACCGCGAGCGATCCGGTGTATCCTCAATCCAGCCCTTGCTATCGACAATTTTAATCGTATCTTTCACCGGAATGGCCGCTATGAAACCCAGACAAGTGGCTAAAGCAGCGGCACAGCGATCGAATAATTCGGGAGTGGCTAAACAGCGCGCCCCATCGTGAATTAAAACCGTCTCAGCCCCCTCTGGTAGGGCTTGTAAGCCATTGTAAACCGATTTTTGTCTGGTTTCACCTCCTTGGATGATTTGCACGGGTTTAAGGGCATTTATAGGGGTGATAATTTCTCGGATCTCCTCAAAGTCTTCCGGTTGTGCCATGATGCCAATCCAGATAATTGCCCTCGATTCCATGGCAGCCAGCAAAGTCCAAGCGAGGAGCGGTTTTCCGTGCAGGGTGAGCAGTAACTTATTGCGATCGCTGCCCATCCGTTTACCCATTCCCGCTGCTGGAATTAACAAATACATATTTTTTTCAGGTAAAAAGTTAAAAAGATTCAGGAAAGAGACTTCAGTGGACAGAAGTGGGGAGCTTTTTGGTTGTTAAGTAAGTGATTTCAATATATCCCCCCTTAATCCCCCCTTGATAAGGGGGGTGCCGATCCCCCCTTGATCCCCCCTTGATAAGGGGGGTGCCGATCCCCCCTTAATCCCCCCTTGATAAGGGGGGTGCCGATGATTGTTAATCGCTTCAATAACCCCAAAACTATGCCTCTTCAGAGAATAAATCGAGGGGAAAGTGACCATAAGTACCGACTAATTGATCATTTTCTGATTGACAAGAAATCAGGACACCGCGATAGGTTCCCGTATAGGAATCGAGATAGGAAGCTTGTCTTTGGGTATTGTATTTAATATACACCGCTCCCGGTTCTGGCTGGTCTTCTGGGAGAGTATTAGGTAGGGGGTATCCTAGGGCTTGTAGATAACTTTTTAGGGCTTTAAATCCCTCTTCACTGTTATCGGCACAGATACCTAAATTAATTGATTCCGAACCTTGGTTAACTAATAAAATTGCCTGTCTTAGAGCTTCTTCTTCTTCGGGGGATTGGGCAATTTTTAGTTGAATACATCCATATTCTTTTAGGAGTTTCAAGGCTTCTTCAATAGACATGAGCGGTTAGATATGCGGGGCTAAAGATAAAAAATAAACTGGTGCTGCTGTCCTTAACGACAAATTCCCAAGGAAAAAAGCCCTAAATCATGGAGATTTGGAGATAGGAAAATTTTGCATTGGTCTTAATCGTAAGCCTGGCAATCCCGATCATATCAGGTTGGGGACAGGAAAATTTATCGGGGTTTTTCGATCGCTCCGGGTTGTGCGGGCATTTCACTCGCTGCTTTTTGATAGCTGAAGTAAACACCTACATCCTGAGGAGAAAAGAGGAGCATTTCTGGTGAGATAGAGTCTCAGCAGCTTCAGTCAACTCCTCCCGTTTCTCTAGGGCTTTTTCTTCGGTTGTTATCAGAGTCTTCCAGTTAAATTTCCGCCACGGCTCTTTCGATTAAACGACGAGCCAGGGTTTGAATGCCGGTATGTTCATAGTAATTGGTGGTCATATCGAGGAATGCGCCAACATATACCAATTTATCGGCAGAAAAGTCGATAAATCCCTGAATTTTGCTCAATAATCCCTGCTGGCTCAAACTGCGCTCGCTGACAAAATTACTCATCCAACCTTTAGTGGAGTCGAAACTTTGACCGATAAAGTCTAATTTTCTGGCAGTATTTCCCCCCGGAATCAATTCTTTAATACTGCCGAAAGTGGAGTTAGATTCTAATTCTTCCGGCCTGAGAATGCTCAGGCTCGATTCCACTTTGCGGATAAAACTGCCCCCCAGAGGGATTAAACCATCCAAACAAACTAACGCCGCCATCCGCATCAAGGATTCGCCGCTATAATCTCCTAGGGAAGCGACGAAATCCCCGATACTATCCCCCGGAATGCCATTAATTTGACAAAAAGCGACTAATTCGGTCACTAATTTCAGGGTTAGATCGATGGTTTGCGCTTTTTCGGGAGCAGGGGTTAATCTTTCGATTAAACCGCCCATGAGGGGAATTTTACCACCGACGGCATTGGCAAGAGAGGCAGTGGCTAGGGCATTATCGGCGCTGTCGATGGTTTGGTAGAGCCAAAGCGCCCGTTGATAGCCCTGGGATTTATCATTAAACAACCAAACGGCTCGATCGCCAATCTGTTGGATCATGCTTTCGTCGGTTTCACCAGTGACTTTGATAATCGTATTTTTAAACCCGACTAGGTTATCCCACTCTCCCGGCACCACATAATCAAGGGTTTTGAGAACTTTGACGGTGAGATTATTAGTCGGTAATTCGTCCACCAGTTCAAAAATTGGCTTACTCACGGATGTCTCCTTACTTTAATTTTGCTAAACCATCTAAATCGAACTTAGCTAACCAAGCTTGGCGATCGCTGGCGGTAAAATCTGGCTCCCGCGATAAAACCTTGACTTGATAGCGATTATTGACTAAAACGGCGGTGGCAGTTGCACCCTGTTCCACAGAGGGAAAACCTTTAATTGTGGTTTGACTGTCTTGGAATTTATTGGCCGCGGCGGGATTATTGCTGATGTCAGATATGGCTAACATGGCCACAACTTTGCCATCTTGCTTCAGTTTTGCCTCAGCAAAGCCTTTTTTCTCTTGGGTATAGACGCGCTCGTATCCTCCCCCAGAAGGCGGGAAAAACCGATTAAAACTGCCGCCCGAGGTGGATTCTTTCACCACTGCCGCCGCCCCGCGAGCGGTACTTTCCTGTTGCGCTTGGTCAAATTGCGAGGGAGCTTTAGCACAGGAAGTTACTAGCAAAAGTGTCGCTAATACCCCTGCTATCAAGATTTTGCCAAATCGAAAGCTCATAGTTCTCTTAATTAAAACTTGCTCATGTTTGTTTGTAGTATATCTCTCGCTTATTGCTGATTATTGTTAAGTTTTTCTAGATGCTGTCACACCAGACCGGGAAAAACAGAAAATCAGCAAAATTCGAGTCAATAACGAAGGCAGGGGGCAGGCCCGATGAAAAAATTTTCACCCCCACAGATGAAAGAGGTTTCTTTCCCTACACCCCACACCCTACACCCCACACCCGTTCGGCTGAGCTCACGGCCGAAGCCCACACCCCACACCCTGCCCCCAGGAAAAACTTCTTCGGTAAACCCTAGCTACAGTCCCGCAATTGCCCCTCGCGCCATAGATGCGATCGCTTGTTCCGTGGCCCGGGGTAGATGATAATATTTACCCCCAGCTTTTAGGGCTAATTCTTTGGCAAAACCAGTGGAGACGAATTTTTTCTCCGTATCGATAACCAGCAGTTTAATGCCTAAAGAGCGAATTTTAGCGGCAATATCGAGCAGTTCTGCCTTAATATCGGGTTTTTCACCCTCCGGAATCGGTTCGCCTAAAGATTTCGCCAAAGGAATATTACTTCTCCCGTCGGTAATCGCCACAATCACCACTTGACCGATATCCCCCGATAAACGGGCATTCATCCCCACATGAACCGCTTGGGTTAAACCGTGGGCTAAAGGGGAACCGCCACCACAGGGCAGGGTTTCCAGACGTTTTTTCGCTAGGGTAATCGATTTGGTCGGTGGCAATAGTACATCTGCTCGCTCACCCCGGAAAGGAATCAGGGCAATCTGGTCGCGATTTTCGTAAGCTTCCGTTAACAGACGCATAACCGCACCTTTGGCCGACTGCATCCGATTCAGGGCCATGGAACCGGAGGCATCGACCACAAAGACAATTAAAGAACCGGCCTTGCGGGCCAGCCGTTTTGAGCGCAGATCCCCTTCTTCTATAATCACATGACGTTCGGGATTCCTCAAGCGACGGGCTTTTTGATAGGGGGCGGCCGCCCGGAGAGTGGCATCGACGGCGACTCTTTTTACCTTGCCCCGGGGTAACATCGGCTTAATATAACGTCCTCTATCTTCCGAGAAAATCAGGTTACGCGCCCCGGATTTCCCCTGACGCTGGGCCATCTGGGCAAAATACAGCACACTGGGATCCAGTAAAACCCCTTCCGGGTCGAAAACAAATTCTTCCGGCAAATTATCCGGCTGTTCCGGCTCTTTTTCTTCCTCTTTCTCCTCCTCTTTTTCTTCCTGTTCCTGCTGGTTTTCGTCTTGGGGCGGTTCCGGTGGTGGCGGTGGTGGTGGTGGCTGTTGTTCCTGTTCCGGGGGTGGTGGCGTAATCAGCGATCGAGGTACAATAACTAATTCGACGGCTCTTTTTAAGTCATCGGCACTGACTAAATCCCGACCTTCTAAAGCGGCGGCGGCCTTGGCTACTCTCACGGCAAAAATCTCGGCGCGATGACCTTCCACCCTACCGCGCACCGCTTCCTCCACTAGATAACTAATTTGTTCGGGTTTAATTTTTACCTCTTTTAACCATTCCCTCGCCAGGATAATTTCGGTTTTTAGATCATCGATTTCTTGGGCATATTGGGCGATAAAAGCGGTGGGAGAAACAGCATACTCGATCGCCTGATTGACGGCGGTGACTCGTTGGTCTAAACTAAGGACACCATCGGCGGAAAGCGCAATGGCAATTCTATCTAATAAATGGGTTCGTAAATCCCCTTCTTCTGGGTTATAAGTAGCGATCAGGAGCGGTTTACAGGGATGTTGAAAACTGATGCCCTCCCGTTCGATTTGGTTACGTCCTTCGCTTAAAACTGTTAGTAATTGGTTAGCAATTTGGTCATCAAGTAGATTAATTTCATCGATGTAGAGAATTCCCCGATGGGCGCTGGCTAATAAACCGGGTTGAAAGACTGGTTCCCCCTGTTTCACCGATTCTTCCACATCGACGGAACCTAATAAACGATCCTCGGTGACTCCTAGGGGAATCTGCACGAAAGGGGCCCGGATAACTTCCGTGGGGACCTCTCCACTGCTATATTCTTCTTTAGTGCGATCGTCCCATTCGTCGGCATTGTTGGGATCACAATTAAAGACATTACCTGCGATAATTTCGATCGGTGGCAGCAGGGAATGTATCGCTCGCGCCATGACTGATTTGGCGGTTCCCCGACGACCGGCAATTACCACACCCCCTAGGGCGGGATCCACAGCGGCTAAGAGTAGGGCTAATTTAATCGCTTCTTGGCCGACAACGGCAGTTAGGGGAAAATTGAGGGTCAGAGTGGGCATAGATCTAGATTCAGGCGGCCAAATTCTAGTGTAAAACAGAAGCTCCCGGGTCCGGCACTTTTCCCTTTTTGATTCCCGAACCCAGATTTTAGCTGCATCTCGATCGAGTTCTTTCTCCCCGAACCGATCGAGAAGTTACTGGGTTAACCTAGGATTAGCTCCTGATAACGGCTGTAGAGAGGACAAAAACATGATAGTGACAATAATCGATCGCCTTACGGAAACCAACCCGCAAATTATGCGAGAATGGCAAGGAAGATTAACCCCGAAAAATATCTCGATCGCCTCAGTAATCTCCCTTGTTGGTCAATTATTAGTTTATTTATACTATCAAAATCTTTTGCCAGTAGGGGCGGGATTTAGTCGTTACTGTACCGCTAATCCCCCCAACAACAACGATTATTATCCCTATAGTGGGCTTAAATACTGTATCCAAGACTTAAATGGTCAATGGATGATTATCTCCCGGTTATGGTGGTTAGATATCTTCACTTTTCTGAGTATTACCGGCATTTTCGCTCTTTTAGTGGTGGGAACCTATCAATTAATCGCCGATCTTTCCGGGGAAGAGCGCCGGGGTACACTTAATTTTATCCGTCTGAGTCCCCAACCCGCCAAAACGATTTTTATCGGCAAAATTTTCGGGGTTCCCATTCTCCTCTATCTCGTCTGTCTTCTCGCTTTACCCTTTCACTTGGGGGCGGGTTTATTAGCAGGTATTCCCCTATCGTTAATTTTAGCCTTCTACGCGGTTCTGATCGCTAGTTGTGCCTTTTTCTATCATGCCGCCCTCAGTTTCGCTTTAGCCACGCCATGGTTAGGAGGATTTCAACCCTGGTTAGGCAGTGCTGCAGTCTTAATCTTTGTGTTTTATAGCACTATTTTTACTTTATCGGGCTATGGTGGTTCCCGTACTCCCTTTGATTGGTTAATTCTCTTTAATCCTAGTTTTGTCCTCCCCTATCTAGTTAAATCTACCTTTCTCCCCCCCGATGCGGTACGCTATCTAGGAATCTCACAAATCTTTGATCTGCGTTGGTACGGTCAATCTCTCTGGCAATCGGTTATAGTGGGTATTAGCTTAATTTTGCTCAATTTTGCCCTCTGCACCTACGGTTTAACCAGAATTCTCCAGCGTCGCTTCCATAATCCCCTCGTTACTCTTGTTAGTAAACCCCAAAGTTACTGGATGATGGGCTGTTTTAGTGCCATTAGCCTGGGTTTTGTCTTCCAAACTCTGCAACCGAGCTATCTTTTCGATAATTTTGTCATTCTTAGCGTTTTTGTGGCGATTTTTGGCTTGTTAATCCTTTTTGCCCTCACTCCCCCCCGTCAAACTATCCAAGATTGGACTCGCTATCGTCATCTGCAAGGAAAAACGGGCATTAGTCTGGGGAAAGCTTTAATCTTTGGCGAAAAAAGTCCTTCTACCCTAGCCATGGCTGTTAACGTCGCTATTGCCATTTTATTCATCCTTCCCGCTATTTTTATCGCCCCTCTCCATCAATATAAACTAGCCACTGCAGCTGGGTTTCTCTTGGCAATGAACATGATTTTAGTCTATGCCGCTATCGCCCAATTATTGATGTTAGCCGGCACAAATAAACGCGCTTTGCTGGCAGCCAGTAGCATCGGCATTTTGATTATTTTCCCCTTCCTCTGTTTCGCTGTATTGAGAGTTAATCCCAGTCAATCTCCGCTTTTATGGTTTTTTACTTTTCTTCCCATTGCCGCTACTAAATACGCTACATTTCCCTCTTTCGCTTTAGCAATCTTCGGTCAGTGGTTGGGTTTAACCCTCGTCGGATGGCAAATTAATCGCCAATTGAATCGCCTTGGTGCCTCGGCAACTAAAGCGTTAATGCCAGGCTAAAAAATACCGATTCACAGGGGAGATTAAATAATATCTCTGCTGACAATTTTCTCCCCTTGAGTGTCGGTTAATTTTTTTTCCCAAAAAAGCTTGACAAAACCCCACGACTTGACAGATAATTGCTTGTAGAATGGGAATCCGTGCCTGCCTGCGAACCCCCTATTTTCAGGTCAAATAAAGCCCAAAAGAATTAACCCCAAAAAGTAGGCTGAGTTAATTTCAGTTCCCAGATGATTCGGAGCATCTTTCAATTTGACAACGCCTATTGTAGGGCTAATTCATGAATTAGCCCTACACATAGTAATTTCAGTTCCCATCTGATTAGGAGCATCTTTCAATTTGACAACGCCACATTTTTACCCTACCACTGATAAACTATCAACAATTAGCGAGGGAGTATAACAGGAACCATTCCATTGATTATCGGCCCCCAAAGCGATTAAATTTTGCAAAGCTGTATAAACATTTCCCGTCACCATTGTATCTTTAACTCGTCCAGTGATTTTTCCCTTTTCTATGCGATAACCCAGATCGATATTGACAGAAAAATCGCCCGAAATATCGGCCCCATGACCTAAAATTTGGTCGATAACTAGGCCTTCATCTATTTGCGAGATTAAATCCGCTAAAGTTCCCTCTCCCGGTGCCACGATTAAATTAACCAAATCCGGCATGGGATAAACCCCTAAACTGGGACGAAAACCGTTTCCAGTCGGAGTAGTTTTTAATAATCTGGCCGTGGTACGATCGCTATAGAATTCTTTAACTCTACCTCCCTCAATTAAAGATAAAAATTTAGTAGGAGTTCCCTCATCATCAAAGGGACAACTATAGGGTTCTTGCTCCGGTTGTTGGGATAAAGTCAACTTTTCTGACATCACCAATTGACCGATTTTATCACTCCAGGGCGAAGACTTTTCTAAGATCTGTTTCCCATTTAAAGCCATCTCCACCGTACCCCATAACAGGGTAACTGCATTAGCGGTCAATAAAATTGGTAATTTTCCCGTGGGACTATCCACATTATTGGCAGCCCATTGTAGTCGCTGCAATAACTGTTTAATTACCGTATCGGGATGAGGTGTACTGCGAGTATATTCCCCATCATAAACCGCGAGAAAATCCTCCCCCCGCACCCATTCAATCCCCAGGTAATAACTCAAAGCTGTATCGGTATATTGACAATATAAACCTTGGGAATTAACCAAACGGGTGATTTCCCGTTCACATTCCCATTCACCACTACAAATAACCTCAGGATAAACTTGGCGAATTTGGCCAATCATTTGATTACCCATCTCGATTAAAGATTCTACCGCCACATCCTGACCAATCGGGTCATAAATTGCCTGTCGTGGCGCCGAAAATTCGATTTCTTCGGGAGCATTGAGATAGGATAAATTTAACGCCGTTTCTACTAAAATTTTCGGTTCCACATCACCATAACCCACCGCTAACCCCGGACAACCCTCGCGCCATAATCTTAAGGCAGTTCCCACAGATTCGGAACTTTCTAGCTGTTTGAGACGATTAGCCTCAAAAAAAACGGGATGGGAAAGGGAGGAAGATTGATAAACTTCGGCTGCCACTGCTCCGGATTTGAGAGCCAGTTCGATGAGTTGTTGCGGATCGATCGTCATGGTGATAGTTTTTGAGATGATAGCTATCTGATTATCGAAAATTTAGGTTTAAAACCCCTTCGTTTCACGACAGCTTTTCTTGATCTCTAATATAGCACTTCAGAACTGCCAATGGCACACCTCCCACAGAAGAAACAAAATAACCAGGAGAGCCAAGAGCATCTTTCCCATCTGATTTAGGATAACCAGCTTGTTTATAAGTAGCTGGTTATAATTAAATTAAAAATGGATTTTAGGTTCGATCCCCTCTGCCCCCCTTGATAAGGGGGGTGCCGATAGGCGGGGGGATCTGAAAGTTTTTAATAAGTAGCTGGTTATAATTAAATTAAAAATGGATTTTAGGTTCGATCCCCCCTGCCCCCCTTGATAAGGGGGGTGCCGATAGGCGGGGGGATCTGAAAGTTTTTAATACCTATCTACTTAAGCATTACAGAAATATAAAGTTTAGTTGTTTATTCGATTATAGCGTTGTACATGGTCAGATTTTTCATGGAATTCAGAATTTTTTAATGATAGCTTTATTAATTAAAAAAGCGGCTGAATATTATCTGCTAAGTAAGTAGGTGTTAAAAATTGTTAGATACCCCACCTTATCAAGGGGGGATTAAGGGGGGATATATCTTCAATTTAATTGAAACCACTTACTTACTCAACGGACTTAGTATAATAATTAAGATAGTCGCCAGATAGATCGAGGAGTCTAGGAAAATGTCTAACGAAACTGTCAGCTATTCCCTAGAATCTGTCCTGACAAGGATTGAGAGTAAAATCGACTCCCTTGAAAAACGGATGAATGACAGATTTGACAAGGTAGATGAGAGATTTGACAAGGTAGAAGACCGGCTAACCAAATTAGAAATCGGACAGGCCGAACTCAAGGCCGAGTTAAAAGGAGATATTAAAGTATTAGACGAGAAAATCGAGGGATTAACGGTACGGGTTGCTTATCAGGAATTTACCAACCGGGGGATTCTCATCGCTTTGGTGGTTGCTGTCTTGGGAGGTGCTGCTAAACTTTTTGGTTTTTTCCCCAATCCCTAGAAGTTACCCTGAGAAACAGTTACTTCCCTTATGACCATAATAAATAGCTGCTCGAAAAACTCAAAAATCTATAGGAGTCTAGGAAAATGTCTAACGAAACTGTCACCTATTCCCTAGAATCGGTCCTGACAAGGATTGAGAGTAAAGGGGACAGCTTATGTGACAGTTGAGGGAGCGGAATGTGGGTTTAAACCTTGTCCGTCAACTATCCATTCCCCTATTCTGGCGTTCCCTGCTTCAAAGTGGGGGACAAAATAGGGTAAGGTAAAAAAGCTGTGCCGATAACCGAGACTATGAGCGTTGAATGGCAATCCGTCAAAACCTACGAGGATATTCTTTACCATAAATGGGGGGGAATCGCCAAAATTACCATCAATCGCCCCCATAAGCGTAATGCCTTCCGTCCGAAGACAGTTTTTGAGCTTTACGACGCTTTCTGTGATGCTCGCGAGGATGCCCGCATTGGGGTGGTACTGCTCACGGGTGTAGGTCCCCACAGCGACGGCAAATATGCTTTTTGTTCTGGCGGCGATCAGACGGTGCGCGGTCAGGCGGGTTATATTGGCGATGATGGCGTACCCCGGCTCAATGTGCTGGATTTACAGAAATTAATTCGCTCCATCCCCAAGGTAGTTATCGCGCTGGTGGCAGGTTATGCGGTCGGGGGCGGTCATGTTTTACACTTGGTTTGTGATTTAACCTTAGCGGCGGATAACGCCGTTTTTGGCCAGACCGGTCCGAAAGTGGGCAGTTTTGACGGCGGTTTTGGCTCTAGCTATCTGGCCCGGGTGGTCGGTCAGAAAAAAGCCCGTGAGATTTGGTTTCTCTGTCGGCAGTATAACGCCCAACAAGCTTTAGCAATGGGTTTGGTTAACCATGTCGTCCCGGTGGAAGAATTAGAGCAGGAAGGGGTTAAATGGTCCCTAGAAATTCTCGAAAAAAGTCCCTTGGCGATTCGCTGCCTGAAATCGGCTTTTAATGCTGATTGTGATGGTCAAGCGGGTTTACAGGAGTTAGCAGGCAATGCCACTTTACTCTACTATATGACCGCCGAAGGAGCCGAAGGTAAACAGGCTTTCCTCGAAAAACGTCCCCCCGATTTTAGTCAATATCCTTGGCTACCCTAATCAGTGATCAGTAAACGGTAATCAGTAATCAGTGAAAAGAAAGCAGAAAACCGCCGTGTAATACTGCTCACTTAATACTCCCTACTCCTACTGATCACTGATAACTGATCACTGATAAGCTATGCTAGTTTAGAGAGAGTAGTTAGGTTCGGTAGCAGCATTGGTTTCAAACAGAAGTGGTTTTTCCCTGATGGCCTTGACTGGGTTGTGTCCGATCTCCTTCTCGAAATGGCTGTGATATTGGGAGACAATCCATGACGATTTACGTTGGTAATCTGGTTTATGAGGTCACGACAGATGACTTGAAAGAGGTATTCGCTGAATACGGCACGGTTAGTCGCGTTTACTTGCCCGTAGATCGGGAAACGGGTAGAATGCGCGGTTTTGGTTTTGTGGAAATGTCCTCCGATGAGGAAGAAGCAAAAGCGATCGAAACTCTTGACGGGGCCGAATGGATGGGACGACAGATGAAAGTCAATAAAGCTCGTCCCAAAGAAGAAGATTCTGGCGGTCGTGGCGGCGGTGATCGCAAAAACTTCGGGCGCCGCGAACGTTAAAGAGATTCTTAGAAAATTCCAGAAGCGGTTATTTTTGATAACCGCTTTCTTATCGATAATTAATAAATCTGCGTTTGTTTTCTAACATCCTAATACCCATTTTAAAGGACGGGTTTTCAGACTCAAAAATTTCGATGAATTTATTCAAGATAAAAATGATCGGGAAAATCGATACGGACATTTCATCGTTTTGACGAAAAAAGGCTAACAGACGCAAAAATCTCGGTTCGTCCATAGATTTTGAGAATGTTATCAGGTAGAATCAAGATTTGATTCGCACCTACTCCTGCCCAGCTTATTTGTTCTGATTTTCCCATCATAATCCAACCGCTGCCATAAACTTTGACAAAAAATGAAGATAGCAATCATCACAGCAACTCCCCAAAATGTCAAGCTCGGAAGTGGTACTTTCGTTGGGAATATCCACCTGACTAACGAGTTACGTTCCCAGGGTCATATAGTTGATGTCTTCTCGCCAACCAAAGCATCGGGTCCGTTAGGCTACATGGCGCATCGCTTTCTTTGGAATTGGCGACTCGATCCCCGTTGCTTTGACCACTATGATGTGGTGGTAGGTTACGATATGGATGGTTACGCCATCAGCGATCGCCTAAAAGTCCCTTTTATCGTTTATATTCACGGTATTATTGCCGATGAAGCCACCTTTGAGCGGGGTTGGGTGCGAACTTCCTTAGAATTGATGGCAAAGGCCGAGAAAGTGAGCGTCCATCGTGCGGATCTGGTCATCTCTACCAGTGAGTATTCCCGTACTAGACTCAAGCAACTTTATCAGTACGATGGCAATATCGAAATTGTTCATTCTCTAATTGATCTTAAAGGGTGGGATGCAGCGGTCGCCTCGGTCAAGTATGAGGAAAGAAACCGCGAGCAGAGGAGGCCGACGGTGTTTTGTGTCGGTGTCCAGTATCCTCGCAAAAATGTTGCTACTTTGATCCGCGCCGCCGCAATTCTCCGCCGTCAAATACCCGATGTAGAGGTACGAATTGCCAGCAAAGGTCCTGAATGGAATAATTTACGCCGTCTAGCACAAGAACTCAATTTAGAGCAAAATGTTACTTTTCTCGGCTATCTTTCCTATCAAGAACTGATCCAAGAATATCTTGATTGTCAAGTTTTTTGTTTACCTAGTCTGCAAGAAGGATTTGGCCTAGTTTTTGCTGAAGCTATGGCCAGTTATAAACCGATTGTCGCCAGTCGTTCCTCCTCGACACCGGAGTTGATTGAAGATGGTGTACAAGGTCTATTAGCCAATCCCTTAGATGCTGAAGATTTAGCCAGTAAATTGGCAGAAGTGCTTCTCAATCCAGAGAAAGCTCGTTCCTTAGGGAAGGCAGGTAGAGCGAAAGTTTCAGAATTTGATGCACCGATTATTGCCCAACGTTTCAGTCAGTTATTAACCAATTTTCTGGAAAAATAGATTAACTTTGACAATAAAAATTTAACCCCTAACGCACAGCATATAAATGGAAAATATCCACGAATGTCGAAGGTAGCAAGTCTCTTTTTTCTAGTTGAATTTTGAAGCCATTATCTGCCAGCATTTGGCTTATTTGCTTTAAGCGTCCCTTTTTATCGTGAATTTCAGCCACTATTTGCTTGATTTTTGGCCAGTCTTTAGCTTCGATGCCTTGAAATACTTCGTATTCTTCTCCTTCCACGTCAATTTTCAGTAAGTCAATGGAGTCAATACCGAGTTCATTAATTACGGAAGATAGAGTTCTTACTTCACAGGCTACTTGTTCTTTTTCTTGGAAAAACTCTTCAAACAAATTTTCTATTTTTTGGGAATTCTGATCGACTTGAATATCTTCTAATTCAGCCAAGGTATCCTCTGGCTTTGTGGTTGAATTAGCAGACATATTGGGATAAAAAGTAAAGATTTTTGCTGGGTTATTCTCTGAACTTAATCCACAGTTAAATAAAACAACATCCTCTAAAGAATGCAAATGAATATTTTTTTGCAAAACCTCAAAAGTTGGCTTGATTGGCTCAAAGGCGAAAACTTTTGCTGTTGGTTCAACTCCCTTGACAAAAATAGAGAATAGACCGATATTGGCTCCAACATCAAAGACCACATCGCCTTCTTTGATGACGATATCATGCCCTTCATATTGCCTTTCAGTAAATATTTCCGAAAAAATGTATTCTGTTTCCTCTTTGCTACTACTGTAGTAACATTCCAATCCATTAGAAAAAGTAATTTTTTTGGCTATCACCGTTGATGTATAGTTGTAATCTTGGACAAAATTATATTAACACCATGAATAGCTCCCCGTCAAGAATGAGGTAACAAGCCCCCTTTTCCGGTGGATAAAAATTATAGTCATTTCAGATAAGTCTGAATAAACTCCAGACCGTTTAAACCCTTATGAACTCTGACATTGATATTCTCAATCTCAATTAGGGTTTACTGAAAAACTTTTTCAGCAGACCCTAATTATGCAAGAGATTTACTCGACCGAATCTAAGACCTAATTGGTTAAGCTAAAAGCTTTGATGTGCCTAGTTTATAACCTTCTTTTTAGGTAGGAGAATTGTCAGATTCTGTCTTTTGCCTGTTGCCTCTTGCCTTCAAAAGCTGATAACTGATCACTGATCCCTGATAACTGAAATGACGGACTTAAGCCACCTTTTTCCGTGACTCAAGGATGGGGTGAATAATTGTCCAGGCCAGGACGATAATTAAAGCCAAGATACCAAAACGAGCCATAGAACTAACTAACTGGTGCAAGGGGAACAAACGGCCTAAAAAGAAAGATAATGTCACCATAATAGTCGCCCACACCGTCGCTCCACCCAGATTACAGAGGAAAAAGCGACCGTAGGGCATTCGGGCAATTCCCGCCATGGGACCGGCAAAGATTCTTAACAAAGCCACGAAACGACCGAAAAAGACCGCCCGGGGTGCATTTTTACTAAATTGATCCTTGGCTAATTCTAGTTTTTGAGGCGGAATCCGAAAGAATTTACCAACTTTTAACAAAAACGGCCAACCTCCAGCGCGACCGAGCCAATAGCCAAAATTATCGCCCAAAACTGCTCCTGTAATTGCGCTGACTAAAACTAACCAATAGTTTAAATCACCGCTACCGGCAAGGAAGCCGCCGACAATGGTGATGGTTTCTCCCGGGATGGGAATCCCCATATTTTCGAGGGTGATGCCGATAAATACTGCCCAGTATCCGTATTGGTGGGCGATTTCTTCAATATTTTCTAGGGATAATAGCTCTAGGGACATGGAGCGCTTTCTTAACAAAGGTTTACGAATATTCTAAGATATTTTTACAGTATTTAACCGTGGCTGAACATGACTTTTCCCAGTATTGATTTATTAGCAATTCGTCAGGGTCAGATAAAAGATTTAGCGGGCATGAATTTGGCAGGGGCTGATTTAGCGGGTGCAGACCTAGCAGGGGCGAATTTACGCGCAAATTTGCGCGGTGCTGACCTCACAGGGGCAAATTTAAGGGGAGCAGATTTTCGTAATGCCGATTTACGCGGGGCAATTCTCCTCGATGCGATCGTCACTGGGGCAAGTTTGGCCGGTGCTTTTTTAGCTGGGGCGGTTTTTAATCATCTAGATTTGTCTGGGGCAGATTTTCGCGGTGTCGATGGCCGGGGAGTGAGTTTTGTTGGGGCGATTTTAACCCACGCGGATTTTACTAGCGCTAATCTGTCCGGGGCAGATCTGTCGGCAACCGATTTAGAGGAAGCAATTTTTTTCGGGGCGATTTTACGCGGAACAAATTTTACTGATGCCAATCTTCTTTGTGCTAATTTAGCCTCGGCAGTAACCACGGGGGCAATTTTCGATCGAGCTTGTTTAGAAGGGACAGGATTAACCTAAATGGCTGATGGATAAGACCTCTTGTAAAAATCAAAAATTGTTGTTAGGGTTGGGAGTCAGTAGCCAGTAGTCAGGAGTCAGGAGAATTAAGAATGAATAATAATCAGTTAAATGGTCTATTTATAGACTTTATGCCATCTAATCCTTATTTCTGCCGTTTTTGAACTCTGAAAAAATTAATTATGCAAGAGGTTTATAAAAGAAGAGGCTCTCCCAGGTTTGGTGGGTAAAATGTATTCTAAGATACAGTCTTGCGGGCGAGGGAGTGGGGCGAACCACAGAGACACAAAGGACACAAAGATCGATCGATCATAGAGTAAGTTAAACTTATCACACAGAACCTAGAAGAGCCAAGAAGATGAGTTTCTAATTAGTTGCTGGAACCTGATCTAGGTTGAAAAATCTTAACCATTTCCCTGTTTATCTGCCTCCATAGCTCCAGCTATTCTGAACCATTTAACCCCTTTGCTGCCCTAAGTCTTCCTCTTGGCCAAATTGATCAAGTTTTTGCCATCCTCGACCAGAAAATTTAGTTTAATTGTCTGGGTAATCAGTGCAGTTATTGAAGAATTTTCCCCAACCAATTAAGCAATCAACCCAGTTCCTTAAGGGAACCTAGAAGAAAAGATTATGCACAAAAATGATAGGATTGATCGATACCTAGCTGCCGTTAATCGCCCTCGATGAGACCTTTACGCCGACTTTACCGCTATTTAAGTTTATTTTGCCTCTGTCTTCTTCTGACCGTGGGCTGTCAGTCCACTAATTCCAATTTACCCCGGGGGGATAGCGATCGCTTGATGATCGGGACAACCCTAAAACCGCGCTCGATCGATCCGGCCGATAGTTATGAGTTAGCGGGACTTTTTATTATTTATAATCTCGGTGAAACTCTCTACACTTACGGGGAAGGAACCACTAATTTAAAGCCTCTCCTAGCCACGGAATTGCCCAAAATTAGCCCCGATGGGTTGACTTATACTATACCAGTACGTCGGGGAGTTATCTTTCATGATGGCACGGTTTTTAACGCAGAGGCGATGAAGTTTTCCCTAGAAAGATTCATCAAAAATGGTGGAGAACCTTCCTTTCTTCTCCGGGATACAATTGATAAAATCACCGCCAGCAAAGAAGACGAAATTACTATTAAATTAACCAGACCTTTTGCCGCTTTTCCCGCTCTTTTAGCTTATCCCGGAGCCTGTGCGGTTTCACCCAAATTTTATCAAATTGGCGAGGGTAAATTCAAACCCGAAGAATTTATTGGCACAGGACATTATCGATTAAAAGCAGTTACCAGCGATTCTTTTAGTTTAGAAGCCTTTGATCGCTATTGGGGAGAACCGGCAAAAAATAAGGGAGTTAATGTGCAAATTTATCTCTCGAATCCTGCCAATTTATTTAACGGTTTTCAAACAGGTGCGGTGGATATTGCCTATCAATCTTTACTGCCTCCTCAAGTGAGAAAATTACGCACAGAAGCAGCCCAGGGAAAATGGCAAGCGATCGAATCTTCTGGGGCAGCAATTAACTTTATGAGCGTCAATCTCAAAAGTGAACCCACCGATAATATTTTAGTGCGACAAGCAATTGCTTCTCTAGTTGATCGAGATTTACTTAATGATCGCATTTTACAAGGTCAAGGCATCCCTCTTTTTAGTCTCATTCCTACTACTTTTTCCGAGTCACAACCGGTGTTTAAAGAGCGCTATGGCAATCATAACATAGAGCAAGCTAAACAATTACTAAAAACCGCCGGTTATAGTCCAGAAAAACCGGCAATTGTAGAAGTTTGGCACTCCTCGGGATCGATTACTTCCAGCAGCGTGGCGGCAGTGATGAAAGCTCTAGCAAAACGGGATTTAGATAATATGATTCAATTTGAACCCAATAGTATCCTAGGCGCGGCCTTTTTCCGTAATATTAGCCGGGGACTTTATACCACTGCTCTATCTAATTGGTATCCCGATTTTTTGGATGCAGATAACTATATTTATCCCTTTTTAGATTGTGCTAAAGGTTCTCCAGAAACCGGCTGCGAAGAAGGCGGATCACAAAGTCAAGGCTCATTTTTTTATAGTCAAGAAATGAATCAATTAATCGCCCAATCCCGTCAGGAAAGTAACCCAGCCAAAAGAAAGCAAATTTTTGGCAAAATTCAAGAAATTCTCGCCGATGAAGTTCCCTATATTCCCCTTTGGCAAACCAAAGAATACGCTTTTGCTCGCCATGGCATCACGGGAGTTATCATCAATCCCAGTCAAACTTTTCCCTTCTGGACAATCGCCAAAAAATCCCGATAATTAATTATGAGTCAGCCGTCAGCTTTTGCTCCCTGCCTCGCCGTGCTGGTAGGGGGGTTTTATCTGTTAAAATTTCTTATCGTCGTGGGGTGAAAACAAGCTGTTCTGGCCTTGCCTCCTGTCTTACAATGGTTAAATATAGGTTGTGTAGATAAGTAGCTGGTTATAATTAAATTAAAAATGGATTTTAGGTTCGATCCCCCCTGCCCCCCTTGATAAGGGGGGTGTCTGACAACTTTTAACGCCTACCTACTTAGATCGCCATGAAACACACATTATCCGTATTAGTTGAAGATGAAGCGGGAGTCTTAACCCGTATTGCTGGATTATTTGCCCGTCGCGGCTTTAATATTGAAAGTCTAGCCGTGGGTCCTGCCGAACAGATGGGAGTTTCTCGCATTACGATGGTAGTACCAGGAGACGAGGACAGCATCGAACAGTTAACCAAACAACTGTACAAATTAATTAACGTCCTCAAGGTGCAGGATATCACCCAAACCCCTTGTGTGGAAAGGGAATTAATGCTAATTAAAGTTAATGCTACCGCCGAGCGCCGAGCAGAAGTGATCGAATTAGCGCAGGTATTCCGGGCCCGGATTGTGGATATTTCCGAGGAAACCCTGACCATCGAAGTGGTGGGGGATCCGGGTAAAATGGTGGCGATTATGCAAATGCTGAATAAATTTGGCATTCGCGAGGTGGCGCGTACCGGTAAAATTGCTCTGATTCGCGAGTCGGGAGTCAATACGGAATACCTCAAAGCTTTAGAGGCTAAAATGTCGATTTAGGGATATTGGGTATCAATTGGGAATTGGGGTGTTAGGGTTTTAGTTGCAATTCCCCACTTCCCCTCTTGCCTCCAGAAGCTGATAACTGATAAAAACTATGTCTAACCAGTCGCCGAAAACCCAAATTAGTCAACTTGTCACCGTTGCCGTGCAGAAACTGCAAGGAAAGGTGAATTTTCAGGCGGTAAATCTCAAAAAAGGGGCGAGAGTTCCCGAATTACGCCTTAAAAACGAGAATGGCAGCGGGGAAAGCAAATATCCCCTTATCGGCGATCGCTATTTGTTAGGCCGCAGTTCCAGTTCCTGTGATATTACTATCCTTAACACTGTGGTGAGTCAGATTCATTGTTCCCTGCAGCGTGACCCGAAAAATCCCCATAATTTCCTACTCACAGATGAAAACTCCACTAACGGGGTTTATATGGGTAAACGTCGTCTGAAAAGCGTTTCCCTGCGTCATGGTGATACCTTTACTTTGGCCCCTCCAGACTTAGCCAATTGTGTCACCATCTCCTATTACTGTCCCCCTCCCCTGTGGGTGCGACTTTTGCGCTATGGTTTCTATGGTGCGGGGGGTATTTTCGGTTTATTAGTTTTAGCGGTTATCTGGGAAAGTCGCAAAGTTAATGTTTATCCACTCCCTTCCGGGGTGAGCGG
>NZ_JBLZRT010000180.1:0-1752 GCF_048564745.1 Microcystis sp. | reverse complement strand
TAAAAAAGGTTTTTGGGCTAAAAAAGCCTAAAAATATTATCCAACAAGGTTTTTAGATTTATTCAGCAACCCCTACTTAATTCATAGGCTGCTTTTTTGGGAATATACAGAATAGGCTTTTTTTGTCTAAAAAGCACTAGGCTACTACTATCTAAAGTAATTAGAAAGTAGTAAGAGCGATCACTTTTTTTTAAATCCTACAGTAATCATTTTTCCATAGCTCCTTTGCTTCCTTGTAGCCTTGTTTGATTGGCACTGTGAATTTATCTGTCACCAGTAAGACTTTTGATAATCTTTTTAGCCAATCGCTCATTAATTTCTCGATGTCTGGGAATTGGTTCTGTTTTTCCAGTATCTGGATTATGGTAAATATCATGTTTCCCTCCACGTCTAATCAAGTAGCAGCCAGCTTGCTCCAATTGTGCAATTAAATCATGTCTTTTCATGCGAATTCAAACTCTGCAACTCTCTTGATTCCGGGGATTTCTTCCGTAGTAAATGTTCTGTAGAGATCGATCAGGTTTTCGATTAATTCTTCTAAGTCAACACCTTGGGTCCAATGATCGGGAAATTCATTCAAATAGCCCAAGAACATCCCATCTGATTCTTTCCAATATGTATATGGAATCCTCATGGTGAAATCCTCATTCTGCGTTGCTAACGATATTAAGTTGACCCCTATTATAACGGAATTGCTCTCAAGCCACAATCAGCTTTATTATCAGGGTTGGCAGCGAGATTGCCGCCTGACATTCGTTAATGCAGCCGACAAAATTTGCGATCGCAGATTCCGACGGATTGAGGTGTTGGCTGTTGGGTTTCGTGTTCCCCCTAAAATTGAGAGGTTTTCTTTAACCCATTGATTCGCTCAACCCAAGAAAAAGGACTAGACCGCGCCTAATAGCCGTAGGATTTCCATAACCTTTTCATATAACGCCGCGTTTCCTTGCTGGCGGAACAGTTCGGCGGCTTGTCGGAAATCTCTGATCGCTTTTTCCCTTTCTTTTCGAGAGTAATAAAGAATCCCCCGACCGCTGTAAGCTTCGGCCAATCGGGGATTAATGTTGATCGCCTGATTGTAATCGGACAGGGCGAGGTCGGATTTCCCCTGTTCGTAGTAAAGAGTCCCGCGATTGTAGTAAGCATTGGCGTTTCGGGGATTAATGTTGAGCGCCTGATTGTAATCGGACAGGGCGAGGTCGGGTTTCCCCTGTTCGGCGTAAAGAAACCCGCGATTGTTGTAAGCTTCGGCCAATCGGGGATTAATGTTGAGCGCCTGATTGAAATCGGACAGGGCGAGGTCGGGTTTCTCCTGTTGTTCGTAAAGAAACCCGCGATTGAGGTAAGCCTCGGCGTATCGGGGATTAATGTTGATCGCTTTGGTGAATTCAGCGAGGGCGAGATCGTATTTTTTCTGTTGGATGTAGCCAACTCCCCGGTTATAGTGGCCGATCGCGTCTTGATTGTTCCCTTGAGCGATCTGGGTTTCGGCTGGTTGTCGGCTCTCTAGCGCCATGACGGGGCGAACAGTCGCGAGGGTGGAAAGGCTGATTAGGCTAACGGTGGTAAGAAGGGCAAAGGATTTCATGGCTAGTTCCTCACTGGGGATGATTTTAAATTCTACTTAGGGTTGGCTGAATATCGGTGTAAATCCTGCTAAAAAAGGTTTTTGGGCTAAAAAAGCCTAAAAATATTATCCAACAAGGTTTTTAGATTTATTCAGCAACCCCTACTTAATTCATAGGCTGCTTT
>NZ_JBLZRT010000179.1:0-35584 GCF_048564745.1 Microcystis sp. | reverse complement strand
TAGACCTCTTGCATAAATCCGAAAACAAACGATAGAAACAATAATGGGAGGGACTTTCAGTTAATTATTTATTAGTAGTTGATAATCTTCAAAAATGTTGCTGTACAAGGATCGACTTAAGACTTTTGCAAGAGGTCTAATATTTTGACTATTTTTGTCTATTACAGCCTTTCTCACCAACCTCAACTGACACCAAACATATCTACTGCAATAGCAAAAAACCCTGATCCATCAATGGCTACACTCCTCGATTTCTCGATCAAGATTGGTTTCCTGCCGGCGATAATCTGCTTAGCCCGAACTCAGATAATATTAAGATTTATTTTGCCAACTACTTTTTAGCTGTTCTTTGCTGTATAATCAGTTAACTGGTCTGACATATAGTCTGACATATAATAGACGGGATTCTGTCCAATCTTGCCCGTTGCCTGAGTTGTTCCTTGTCATAATCCAGATGTTTCCATGTCTAGGGCTGGTTTGATTTTTTTACCGTTCCCTAGCTTTCGTTCCATTAAAATACAGTCAGTTCGCATAATCCAAGCGAGTTGATTGGTCTCGTTGTAATTAGGACAAAAGAAAGACAATGAACCCGATTTTTTTCGATATATTTGACGGCAATCTCTTCGACAATAATATAACCAACGGTACTGGTCTCGCCGATAATATCGTTCTTGATAACGGTAATGACACTTCTGACGGTGGTGCTGGTGATGATCTAATGTATGGTAATGGGGGCAGCGATAGCCTTCTAGGTAATGCGGGCAGCGACAATATTCAAGGTGGTTCAGATAATGACACCCTTGATGGTGGAGCCGGTAACGACACCCTCGATGGTGGGGCCAATAACGATACTTACCTCTTCGACACGGATCTGGTCTTGGGTAGCGATCGCCTAATTGATGCCTCTGGAATCGATACCCTCAACTTTGCGGCGACTACAACTAAAACCATCAACCTCAATCTCGGCAGTACCGCCGCCCAAACCGTCACCGCTGGAAATCTCACTCTCACCCTAGCTAGTGCCACTGCCTTTGAAAATGTTATTGGTGGTAGCCTCAACGACACCATTCTGGGCAATAGTCTAGCCAATTCTCTCACCGGTGGAGCAGGTAATGACACCCTTAGCGGTTTAGGAGGCAACGACACCCTTGATGGTGGAGACGGTAATGACACACTGATTGGTGGCAGCGGCACTGACACAATGACCGATGGTGCAGGTGACGACATTTACCGATTCTTGAGTGTATCAGATAGTCAGGTCGGTGCTGCGCGGGACATACTTACAGATTTCTCTCCTGGATTTGATAAGATTGACCTATCGGCGATCGATGCCAATACTACTATAGCGGGTGATCAAGCTTTCACTTTTGTTGGTACTGGTGGCATTGGTGGTGGCGGTCAAGTCAACTACTTTATTTCTGGTAGCAGTTTGATTGTTCAGGCAGAAATTGAGGGAGATGGTAACTTAACTGTTGATATGCAAATTCAACTCAATGGTGGATTATCTGCGATTGCGGCAACAGACTTTATCCTCTAGTCTGTGACTAATTGCACTTTTTAATCTCACGTTAGAGACAGTAAAATCTACTCCTCGGCGTGAGATTAATATTTAACCCCAGTTCGGGTTTTGTTCACTGGTTTGCGGTCGTCCACATTGCCGGGGGTAAGGTGAACGTTGAGCAATTCTCCCTCCTCGTTAACCACTAAATGCAGTTTCAAGCCAAAAAACCAGTCTATACAGGTTTTTCCCCGTGCGGCTAAATTGTCAAACACCCGATGACTACTGATGCGGCGATTATGGCAGACCTGAATTTTGCTGGCATCGACAAAGCTAATCCCCGTGCAACAACCAAAACAATGCTTCCAGTATAGTCATTTACTCCGTCAGACTTCTGGTGTGAGGAAACAGTGAACTGAAAACTCAAATCCGATCCCTAATAGCTGTCTCCCGTCTCCCGTCTCCCGTCTCCCGTCTCCTGTCTCGACTAGGAAATTAATTTTGCACGACTACTTATATTTTTCAGCTTACTAGCCCCCGCCTTTTCTTTCCACCCTTATCCCGAACTGACGTTAAATAGGCGGCTGAAAAGCGAATACAAAGTAGTCTGGACAAGAGTTTGGCCACTTTTGATGAGCCAAAAAGCAGCGGGGTGTGAGGTCGAGAAATAACAGGCTGATAGCTTAATGCTATAAATCTTCTTCTACCAAAGCCTCGACCCGTCCTGTTTTGACCGCTTCCACCAAAGCGGCGTGATCTCGTTCTGTCTGATCGGCATAAGCGATCGCAAATTCGCCCAGGGCGAGATCGAACTGATCTCCTTTCCCCAAATAACCGCTAATGGTGGCCGCGTCTCCAGATTTAGCGTGGGCGCGGGCTAAGGTCCAGCCACAGAACTCGGCGTAGCGTTGCAGTTGGGCGGCCGACACTCCCTCAATGGGAAGGGAAAACTTCATATCCCGCAGTTGCCGTAAATAGAAGTTATTGCCCCGTCTTCCCTGGGTCCAGCCTAAAAATATATCGCTAGAGGATTGCATCAATCTCTGGCCTGTAACCACCCGTTGTCCCTGATTTTCATACTGGCTCTTGGCGGTATAGGGTTCAAGAACCGAAGGGCAAGCCTCCTTAACTTGTAGGATGAGGGGATGGTTATCTTCCGAGAACAATAGGGCGATATAACATCTGGTGCCGACACTGCCAATGCCCACCACTTTCAGGGCAAAGTCCTCTAACTGGTAGCGATCAAACAGGACCCGGCGTTCCTCCGGCAGGGATTGGCGATAGTCTTCCAGACCCTCACGCACGAGAGTCTCCCAATCCGGTTCGTTGACATGGTAGAGAATGGGCGGCTGATCGACAAAGCGACTGCGTCCCGCGGTTTGGGTGACGATCTTGGGGTAGAGATGTTCGATGATGCGCTCGCGGGCTTTTGTCATCATCTGTTCCCGTATCTTCCGCGTCTTTTCGTCGGGAGCCATCTCGATCACCTGTTCCACTCCTATGCGCGTGTACCATACCTCTAACGGACTGAGGCGAGAATATTCCCGCAGGTGTTCCCGATAGGAACGAGCGCAATTGATCGCCGCCGCCTTCGATTCTCGATCGGATAGATCGCTATCCCTGCCAGCGATGACAAAGCTGACCACCAGACGCTTGAGATCCCATTCCCAAGGTGCGGGCAGGGTTTCGTCGAAATCGTTAATATCGAAGACTAAATTGCGTTCGGGGGTGGCAAAAAATCCGAAGTTCAACAGGTGGCAATCCCCGCAGGCCTGCACAATAATGTCAGTTTTGGCAGTGGTGGCCAGATCGTAGGCCATCAAAGCAGCGGAACCGCGCAGGAAGGTAAAGGGACTACGCAACATTCGTCCGTAGCGGATGGGAATCAATTCCTGTAATCGCCCTCGATTTGATGCTTCGATGATCTCGATCGGCTCTCGACCAGCTGCGGGGGGTTGCCAGATAGCGTGGCGAGAACGCGGCAATCGCTCCCGGAGGGATTTACCGATCTGGATGCGTTCCTCCCGTGAACGGAATCGAGCTTGAGAGGGTGTCCGGATAGGGGTTTCTATTTGGTGGTTCATAACGACTTTTTCCCCTGAATGAGATTACATCCCTTGCTGTTAGATGACTAAATGAATACAAGCAATAGGAAATAGATAAGTCAAGACTGATGGTTCCCCTTCTTGGATAACTTTCTAACATTTCCTCCTGTAGAGATAGCTTCTGATGCTCGGTTCAACAATTAATCTTCACTCGCTTCTTATCCAGGGAAGATCAATATTATCGACGATACATTTTTTTCTGAAATGGCTATCTCTTAAATTTGCTTAACTTTTAGCCCAATGGCAGCCCTTCTGTTTCGATTATATCTTGCTCAAAAATTGCTGGCCGAATAATCGTAACAAAATTTTATCTAATGGTCAGCCTTCAGCCAGTGGCTAAACTCTCGCTCTTTTGTCGGGAAAAGAGTTGCCTATTCTAGGTTATAGGGTTCTTCGTTACTTGATATGGTTCGATTGGGTGGTATAAATCGACTAAATCCTTATCTGGCAATAGATTTAATTGATTAGTTCGCTCTAGATCGAAAACAATTGACAAAAATCGCCAAATGTCTTTCCCTATAAGAGTTTCATTTCTTAATAATCCTGTACGTCGCATAAGACAAACCGAAGAACCCTTTATAGTCATTTCAAATAAATGTGAGACGAGGGAAAAATAAGGTAATACCAATTTCAATAGTCGTGACTAACATCTGAAAGTGCAATTCCTTGCTCCGAGAGGGATTGCGCTTTGAAATGATCAACTAAGTCTGTCATTACTTTTGAAAAATGATATAAAATAAAGAGAAACGAGCAACCCATACAGAAAAATGTCTGATAGCCTAGACTTGAGAAAAAAAGTAATTGATTATCGAGAGAATGGGGGAAGCATAACCAAAGCCGCTGCTCTATTTAATATAGGAAGAGCCACAATATATAGATGGCGTTCGTAGGGAAAAACTAGAAGCAACAAAGGTAAAACACCGTCAGAGAAAGCTGAACTGGAAAGCACTGTCAAAAGATGTCCAAGAAAATCCCGAGGCAAGATTAAGCAGGGTAATCGCACGTCGTTTTGTATAAAATATAACAGACAGATGTTACTGAATGTCACGTCTAGCCCGGCGAACTGGCAGGAGTTAATCTCAGAGGAAGTAACAAGTTTTATATCTTAGCAGTTGAGCATGGCAAAAGGTTTTGGTCTCCTAGTTTTAAACCCCAAGGAAGAGCGAGAGGCAAAGCTCTTAAGAAACAGTATCTACGCTTTACTGCCTCCCCACTTGCCAATTCATAATTCCTAACTTATAATTCCCATGCGACCGAAATCTGGGTAAAATTTGAGAGATACAATCGGTCAATTGGGCATGGATTATAAAGAAGCGGGCGTGGATGTGGAAGCGGGACGCGCTTTTGTCGAGAAAATTCGCCAAAATGTGGAAAGTACCTTCCGTCCTGAAGTTATCGGCGGTTTAGGCGGTTTTGGGGGCTATTTTCAGTTACCTTCCGGTTATCGGCAACCGGTGTTAGTATCGGGAACTGATGGTGTGGGAACCAAGCTGAAAATTGCCCATAGTCTCAATTGCCATGATACGGTGGGAATTGACCTCGTGGCCATGTGCGTCAACGATGTCTTAACCTCCGGGGCTGAACCTTTATTTTTCTTGGATTATCTCGCCACCGGTAAACTGGAAGCGTCACAGTTAGCAGCGGTGGTATCGGGAATCGCTAGTGCCTGTCGTGATAGTGGTTGTACTCTTTTGGGAGGGGAAACGGCGGAGATGCCGGGGTTTTATTCGGCAGGAGAGTACGATTTAGCGGGTTTTTGCGTCGGTATTGTCGAAAAAAGTCAATTACTCGACGGCAGTAAGGTGCAAATCGGCGATGTGGCTATTGGTTTAGCCAGTAGTGGGGTTCACAGTAACGGTTTTAGTCTTGTTCGTAAGATTATCGACACCCAGGGCTTAAATTGGCAAGATTGCCCCGAAATTTTGGACGGCTCTAGCTTAGGTGAAGTTTTGTTAACTCCCACTAGACTTTATGTTAAACCTGTGCTAGAACTTTTGCGCTCTGGGTTAGATATTCACGCCATGGCCCACATTACTGGGGGTGGCATCCCGGAAAATTTGCCCCGCTGCTTAGGTAAAGGACATTCTGTGCAGATTTACCGCGAAAGTTGGCCAGTTTTGCCGATTTTTCACTGGTTAGCCCAGATGGGATCGGTTAATTCCGAAGCCATGTTTAATACTTTTAATATGGGTATCGGTTTTGTGATCATTGTCCCATCAGATCTGGCGCAATTGACTATTAATCAACTACAATCCTCTGGGATTAATGCCTACCAAATCGGCGAAGTGATTGCCGGCAAGGGAGAAATTGTTGGGCTTGATTACATCAACTAAAAAAACTCTTTCAGTAAACCCTAGTTAATAGATTGTATCCCGTTGACGGGCGGGGCGATCGAGGGATTTAATCGCCGTTGCTAATTCCTCGACGGTCAAACAAGTACCGCCCAGGGCCCCGGCCATAGTGGTAATATGTTCTTCCATGAGAGTACCACCGAGATCGTTGCAACCCCAGTTTAAGGCTTCTGTCGCCCCCTGTAAGCCCAATTTTACCCAACTGGGTTGATGATTTTTAATGCTATTGCCCAAATAAATCCGCGCCACTGCTGTTAATTTTAATGTATCGGCTAAAATTGGTTGATCTCGTCCGACTCGATTTCTCAGGGGTTTGGGGGCTGATTGTCCCACAAAAGGCAATAAAATAAATTCGGTGATTTTAGCCGGATAATTATTTTCTAGGGCGATTTCTTGCTGTTTTCTAATTTTTTCGAGGTGCTGCACCTGTTGGCTAGGGGTTTCAATATGACCGCAGAGCATGGTACTGGTGGTATGTAACCCCAAGCGATGGGCAGTACCGACTATTTCTAACCAAGTGGCGGCATCGATTTTTTCTGGACAAATTACCCGTCTTACCTCATCGACTAACACCTCGGCAGCCGTCCCCGGCAGAGAATTGACTCCTGCTTCTTGCAGGGAAGCGATAACTTTTTCGTAACTTAAACCGTCTTCTCTAGCGATAAATTGGACTTCTTGGGGCGAAAAAGCGTGTAAATGGAGGTTGGGAAAGGCTTGTTTCAGGTTTTTAACAATTTCTAGGTAATAGTCTAAGGAATTGCCCTTAATCTTGGCTTTTGGGTTTAATCCTCCCTGCATACAAATTTCCGTCGCCCCACGATGGACAGCATCCGTCGCTTTAGCGATAATTTCCTCTAAATTAAGCCAGAAGGCCCCTTCTTCGTTTTCATCGCGTCTGAATGCACAAAAACTGCAATGCTGCTCACAAATGTTACTAAAATTAATGTTGCGATTGATCACGTAGGTGACGGTATCTCCCACCTGTTGACGACGCAAAAAGTCGGCCGTTTCCCGAATCTGGGCAATTAAACGGTTATCGGTAGTTTCTAGCAAGATAATCGCTTCTTTTGCCGATAAATTTGCCCCTGACCGCGCTTTTGCCAAAATATCGGTTACGGGTGCGCTGATGGAGGAGTTAGTCACGGGAAATAAATATTGAGGGTTGCCGATCCTAATTGTAGAACGAGGTCAGAAGGAACAGTAAAGAAAGAGAGCCGATTTAATCCTTTTTCTGTTCCCTATTCCCTTGTCTGCACGCGGTAATTTCCGGTTGAGAGCCTTTATTGCGGGGTGGTTTGTTTTTCCTGTTCTTTTTGTTGACGTTTTTTCTTTTCTGCTTCTAGGGCATCTTCGATAACCTTGAGCAGCTGATCCATTTTATCAAGATTACCGCGATAAACATCGAGGTCTTTTTGCAGTTTCTCGCTGGAGAGACGGAGAATTTCTGAGAACTTTTGCAAAATTTGTTCGCGTTTTTCTTTTTCCTTGATCATGTCCGGTTGTGCTTCCGCCAAAATAGTATAGAGACCGATGGCAAACAGGCGACTATACTTAAACTTAGGCGCGTTGATAACCGAAACTAAACTATCAGACAACTGATTGTTACCACCCAGAGCAGGGTTTTGCAGTTGGGAAAGCAAGGAATCAATATTAGTTTCTTTGGCAATAGCGATCATATTTTCGGCATCACGACGATAGACTTCGGGATTACCGTTAACCGCTTGGCACAAAGCATTAAAAATATTCGGTTTATCCTCCCCCGGACGATAGCCTTCCATGAACTTCTCGAAAGAAGTAACCACACCAAGGGCATAAATTGGATCATAATGGAAATCTACATTAACGGAGAGCAGGTGCATCTCGACTAATAATTCCTCAACCACGCGCCGATATACCGAATTGATGGGGCGGGTGTGGCGAGTATAAAAATCACGCTTACTATCGGAAACAGTACGAATTTTGTCCACAGAACCAAACTTCATAAAAATTTAACACTGCTCTCATTTTCCCCCTTCTCGTTCCCCCTGACAAGGCCGGTGATCACCAAAGAGCGGCAAGCAGTCAGTCCCCAGAGAGCAAAAGAGCGATTAAGATATAAAGATAAGGACATGGAAAAATCGAGATAATTAGCCGATACTGCCTCTACCAATCGCTTTTTTACTTTTCACTTTTCACTTGACTATATGGCCAATCAAGACGACAAAATCAAAATTATCAGTGATAACCGGCAAGCACGCCATCTCTACGAGATTTTAGAGACTTTTGAAGCGGGGGTGCAGTTGCTGGGGACCGAGGTTAAATCTGTGCGCGCTGGTAAGGTAAACCTGCGGGATGGTTATGTTTTAGTCCGCAATGGTGAAGCGGTGTTAATTAATGTTCATATTTCCCCCTACGAACAGAGTAGCGAATATTTTAATCACGATCCGCGCCGGACGAGAAAATTGTTGATGCACAAAAAGGAAATCAGCAAACTCATCGGTCAAGTGGAACAGAAAGGATTAACTCTTGTGCCTTTGAAGATGTATTTTAAAGGTAGTTGGGTAAAAATCAGCATTGGCCTCGGTAGAGGCAAGAAATTACACGATAAACGCGAAGATTTGAAACGTCGTCAGGATCAACGGGATATGGCACGAGCGATGAAGCGTTAACCAAGACACTTATCGGACTGGCAAAGGTCTAGGTAAGAAACGAGCGAGTTTTGTTAGAGTTGAACTGTATTCGGCTCCTTGCAGCCATCACCATCCCCCTCACCTTGGGTTAAAATTTATGTTAAAACTCTTGACAAAAGTAATTAAATATGCTAGGACACCCGCTTTGATCGCTCTATCTTTAGCTGTGGGTGCGGGGATTATTTTACCAAAAATAACTTTAGCCAATGGCAACCCCGGCCTAACCATTTTTAGTGGAGTCGATCGCAAGGATATCTTAGATTATTTCTTGCAATTTGGTGGTCGTCCCCGACAAATGGATCGTTATAAACTCTATATTCCCCCGAAAAAACTCTCCCAAGGGGCTTCAGCTTTTTTTATTTCCTATCCCGATTATTTTAACGGCCAGTTTGACACCAATAAAATCGAGGTACGCACCAACGGCAAATCTTTACCTTTAAAGGAAGTGGTTTGGGATAAGGATAGTCGCGTTATTCAAATTGTCCCCGAACAAGCGATAGATCCCACCAGCAAAGTTGAAATCGTCATGTCTAATGTCAGAAATCCCGAATTAGGAACTTATTACTTTACCTGTGATGTGACTGCCTCTGGCAATATTCCCGTCCGTCTCTACGTCGGTACTTGGATTGTCAGTATCGAACCTTAAAGTATTTATTGGGAATAGGGAAATGGGGGAATGGGGAGATGGGGAAATGGGGGAATTCAACTAAAATCCTAAAACCCAAACACCCTAAAACCCCAACACCCCAAAACCCTCTCAGTCTGAGAAAAAGTCAACAACAGTCAACTATTTGCCTCCGAGTTGCTAAAATCCGAGAAATTTTCGCCTATAGACTCGTTGGTTGGGTAATTTTCCTCGGAGTTTAAGTTTTTGCGACTGCCTTTGTGGGAATTCTTGCCCCCTTCCCGTCCAATAGCTGCCATGTGGGCGCGATCTCGGCTAACCGCTTCACCACCTTTTCGTCCCGCTTCGCGAGCTTCTTCGGAGGTAAATTCGTGGGCTGTGCCTTTTTGATGAGCAGCTTTACCACCTTTACTAGCGATTTCCTTTTGTTTAGCTTGATCCATAGAGGCAAAACCGCGTTTACTCTTACCTGTCATAATATCCCTCCTGTGTGAATGCTGATTTTAAAAGTTCTTAAAGACTTATGCAAGATTTTTAAAACATCAAAATCATGGTCTTGTCGGTCGGCAAAACATTGAGATTGCCCCGCTTTTTTCCTCTAAGAACTATGGATTCCTACCTAGGATCATAACTCATTAGCTTGACTTCTAGGGAACTAATTACAGCAATCAAAGAGCATATTTTATGTTAAAAAATATTAAGCGAATCGAGCATTTATCAGTCTAAAGATATAGAAGTTATCTTAATGGTGAGGTACAAAGTTGGTCTTTTGGGGCAGTCGGTCTTCAGTTATCAGTTATCAGTTTTTTTCTGCCTGCTCCCCCACTTGCCACTTGCCACTTGCCACTTGCCACTGAAAAAGCTGCCATGCAGTCTTAATTGGAGGTGCGGGCAGCTTAAAACCTAGTTTTTTGGGGATTTAATCGGGAAAAATCAGGGTAAGACTTGGGTTTTTTCGATCAACCATTTATCTCCTTGCCGTACCAAATCATAGCGCACCTTCAAGGACTCATTATAGGAACGCTCGACAATTTCCTTGCCATTATGGAAATACATGGCCTTTTCGTTGACTATCGCTTCCACCGTGGCTAAATTAGGATTTTTCGCATTATTAGTGACCGATCGCACATCCACTTGATGATCGTAGCGCCAATAGTTATTTCCCTGTAAAGCCGCCGCCCGTTTTTGCCAAATTTCCAAAGCTGAACCCGTTAAAACCTCTTTCAATGGCTCTTTTTGGTGTTCACTGCCAAAAGCAGCCGATTTTGCCCCTAACCAAGCTTGAATCGTCTCCTTGGCCTTTTCCTTGTCTAAGGGATTCCCTTCCATCACCTCCGCGTTAGCCGAAGGAATTTCTAGTATGGGAGTATTTAAAGAAATCGGTAACTGTTCCCCTTGCAAGGCTGCCAAAGGAGATTGACTATCGACAATTGCCTTTACCCCCAAGGACAAAACCACGAGCGTTCCCACTAATCCTACTCCCAATATCGCCACTCGATCGAGTCGTAGTTTTCTGCGGACTGGTCGTCTCCGTTTCGGTGCGACTAGGGCAGTTTTTACCGTTTCTACGGCTGCTGGCCCGGAGTTGCCCGCTGCTGGGTGGCGCGGGCGACGGGGACGACGACGGGGGGGATTAAGTGCCGGTTGACGATCGGCTGCTGTCACCACCACACTGCCCTGAGTATAGGGGGTGAAAGTTTCCTGCTGAGGGGTGGCTCTCAGGGCAGGTACAGCAGTGCCTGTCCGCTCACCGTTAGCTCTAGCTAAAGACGGTTTTTGGGGACGAGAATGGGAAGAATAAGCAGATTCCCTCATCGGTGTCGCTCCTGGCACTGGGTTTAAATGGGTGGGGGGGGTGTGGGTTTTGAGAACATTTACTTCCGATTCTAAAGGTTCCCCAACCTTTTCTTGAACTGACACGGGAACTTTTTCGTCAGGAAAACCTGACAATTCTTCTAAATAATTTTGTACCTCTTCCTCGGCAAAATACTCTTTGAGTGAGGCTTTCCGCTCGACTAAATCCCTAAAATGGCAGAAAACTTCTGTTTGTAACCAACGCTCACCGTAACGACATAACCCAGGTAGAAGATCGGGAGATTGCCCAGATTGTTCCTTAATATAATTTAATATTTCTTGCTCTTGACTTTTTTCTAAAATTGTGCTTGCTTGTTCGGTTTGACCGAGCAGCAGGGCGCAGATCGATCGCTCGATGGAAACATCCTGATGTTTTTGTAATTGCTGCAGGCGATCGCTGGCTGCCACAATAGCGGCGGGTTGTTTTTGGGCGAAACCGCGGGCAATCAAGGCATAAACCAGCAGATAATTACCCACCGCCGAGGGGCGTTCTGCCTCTTTTGCCCAGATTTTCTCCTGTTCGGCCTGAGTCAAATAAACCCGTAACTGTTGAATAAAGCGTAAAAAATTATCCACCCCCAACCCAGAGCGATCGTCGCCCTGGCCATCGATGCCACCGCGAGCGGCCAACATATCCTCCAAGAGATTTAAGCCCCGCTGACGGGCAAGACCGGGGTTTTTTTCTTGGGATAACAATTCCAGAACCTGGTAGGGACGCAAGCGATCGCAATCATGACGAATCTCGCCAGCCACTTGCGGGAACATTTGTTCTTGTTCCAAGCAGATCAAGGCCTTGGCTGCGGTGCTGGCCGCCTGTTCATAATTTTTATCCTGCCAATATTCCCGACTTAATTCCCCGTAGGCCAAGGCCAAGGTTAAGATCATGTCTGGGCGAGTAGTTGGCTCCAAATCCAGATAAGTTTCGGCCAAACGAATCACTAACTCGTATTCTCCCAACTCTTGCAGGATGAGCAAAGCTCCCACGAGATCGGCGGGGGCAATGGTAATCTGGGGAGTGGGATATTCTGAGGAAGCAGCGGCCACCTCCCCAGTCTGAGAATCGAGGTTTTCGGCGCTGCTGTCTGGGTTGAGAAGCAAGGGATTGGGGTCGAAAAATTGGGCATCGTAATCACGACGGCGATCAGGCTCACTTAACACTTGGTAAGCTTCATCTAACAAGTGCTGACGGGCGACGATCGCTGTTTGACTGTATTCTTGACGTGGCAATTGCCGTCCCCGATCGGCGTGGGCCAAATCAATTTGCTCGGCACTCACCTGAAAAGGGATTCCCAATATCCTGTAGTAGTCAAGAGGAATTCGCACGGTTAGCTGTACCTCAACTCTGGAGAGTCCTTAGTGAATTAAATGATGTAAGTGAGAGCGGAGCGAGTAAAATAACAAGATACCATCTTATCCTAGCCAATCTCTGACTGACTAAGATTAGATTTGAGAGAGAAAATACCAAGAACCCCTTGGTTTAAGACCAAAAAATTCACTGCCAGAATTCTCGAAAAATCTACCGCTTCCTCTCCCCTTGCCTTTTTGTTGTCTAAATGATACTACAGACCCTATGATTTCCGAACGTACTTTACCAACCTTTAATCCTGCTTCCATCATTATTACCAAAGCTGAAGGTCTTCGCCTATACGAGGATATGGTTTTGGGGCGGATGTTTGAAGATAAATGTGCCGAAATGTATTATCGGGGCAAAATGTTCGGTTTTGTCCATCTCTACAACGGTCAGGAAGCGATATCTAGCGGTATTATTAAAGCCTTGCGTCAGGGAGAAGATTACGTTTCTAGCACCTATCGCGATCACGTCCACGCCCTCAGTGCCGGAGTTCCCGCTAAGGAGGTAATGGCGGAGTTATTCGGCAAAGCTACCGGTTGTAGTAAAGGACGGGGCGGCTCCATGCATATGTTTTCCGCCGAACATAAGCTTTTAGGGGGTTACGCTTTTGTGGCCGAGGGGATTCCCGTCGCTACCGGAGCGGCTTTTCAGAGTAAATACCGTCGCGAAGCCATGGGTGATGCCAGTGCCGATCAGGTAACGGTTTGTTTCTTTGGGGATGGGGCGAGCAATAATGGCCAGTTTTTTGAGTGTCTGAATATGGCCGCCCTCTGGAAGTTGCCGATTATCTATGTGGTGGAAAATAATAAGTGGGCGATCGGTATGGCCCACGATCGAGCCACTTCTCAACCGGAAATCTATAAAAAAGCCAGTGTTTTTAGTATGGTCGGTGTGGAAGTGGACGGTATGGATGTGGTCGCCGTTCATGCCGCCGCCAGAGAAGCTGTAGCCCGCGCCCGCGCTGGTGAGGGGCCGACTTTGATTGAGGCCTTAACCTATCGTTTCCGGGGTCACTCTCTGGCAGATCCCGACGAGTTACGCAGTGCTGACGAGAAACAATTCTGGGGCGAAAGAGATCCGATCACTCGCTTTGCCGCCTATCTCTACGAGCGAGATCTGGCCACGAGAGAAGAATTAAAAGAAATCGAGGAGAAAATTCAAGCTGAAATCGAGGCAGCGGTTAAATTTGCCGAATCTAGCCCCGAACCCGATCCTAGTGAACTAACTCGCTTTATTTTTGCCGAAGACGAGTAATTTCAGTGATCAGTTACCAGTTATTCAGATTTGAGTAATCAGTAATCAGTGATCACTGATTACTTAAGGTATTCTATGAGAGGGAGCAGAAAAATCCCGCCTCGAAGATGGTTGTTGTTGAAAAAATCTGTAAAAAACAGTTGCGCTCTTGTATAATTCGCTAAAATCCAGAGAAATAGCTTTTGCCATGGCGACTACAGAAGCATTGAACCCCAGTCAGTTCTCACTCTTAACCAACCTCACCGCTGATCGTTCAAGTTCACCCAACCCACAAGAAGAAATGGACAAAGTTATCATTCTCGTTAATGCCGAAGCTCAAGCCAGTGGTCAGATGTCTCGGCTATCGCCCGTTACCGAAAAGATGGTGATTGCCTTAAAAAATGCGGTTCCTAAATCCTTGGCGGTGGAGGTGACGGGGACGGCTTCTTTGTGGTCAAAAATGGAGTCGGGTAAAACCAGCCAGAATAATTTAATCTGGTGTCCCTTAACAATTCAATTACCCAATTGGGTGAATTTTCCTGGTAAAAAAGTTTATCAAGCTTGTCGGGATATCGAAGAAAGACGCGCTTGGGTTGCCCATACCCTGCACTATAAAACCAGTCAGGGAGATTCTTCTTTTGGGGATCTTTGGTTGCCGATCACGGTGACATCTAAGGGTTTAGAATACGGTGAGGTAATCGGAGAAGGCATGATCCCCAACGCCTACAGTCAACCGATTAGTCTGGAAAGAGAGAGTCTTAAGTCTTTACATCGGCTGGCAGCGCAATTACTGGATAATTTACAGGCTCCTGCTTCCGTTTATTTGCTACAGTTTCGTCTGGCTCATCGAGAAGTGGTTTTTGATCGTCTCTGGCCTTTTCCTGCCGCACCTGCGATCGCTTCTCTGCGCGGTCAACAGACGGATCTCTATGCATCCTACTGGAATTGTTTACGTCGGCAAGCAACGCTCGATCATTCCTTGGCAATTTAAAGGCACTGTCTAGCAGTAATCTATTAAGTTGACAAAAGGGATACTTTAGCAGAATATTTAGAGCGTAGCAGCCGCCATAAAAACACGGCTGTTGTCCGTTCAACCTCTCGAAAATGCCGAAATACTCGCTAATTATCCCGATTTATAACGAGGAAGAAACCATTCCAGAACTCTATCGTCGTGTCAGTGCCGTCATGGATAGTTTAGATGATTCTGTGGAACTGATTCTGATTAATGATGGCAGTCGAGACCGTTCCTTAAATTTAATGCGGGAACTACAGGAAAGAGATGCTAGGGTCTGTTACATTAGCTTTGCTCGTAACTTTGGCCATCAGGCAGCAGTAACGGCAGGACTTAATTTTGCTAGGGGTCAAGTTATTGTTGTCCTCGATGCCGACTTGCAGGATCCACCGGAATTGATTCCCAAAATGATTGAGTCTTGGCAAGCAGGTTATCATGTGGTTTACGCCCAGAGAACAAAACGGAAAAAAGAAAGTTGGTTTAAACGCCTAACTGCCTACGTTTTCTATAGATTGCTGCGACGATTAGCTGACGTGGATATCCCTGCGGACACGGGGGATTTTTGTCTGATGGATCGTCAGGTAGTGGACGTATTAAATTCTATGCCAGAACGGAATCGTTATATTCGCGGTTTGCGCGCTTGGATTGGTTTCCGACAAACTGCTGTTAAATTTGAGCGGGATCCCCGGTTTGCTGGCGAAGTCAAATACACTTTTAAAAAATCCCTAGCTTTAGCGATTAATAGCTTGGTGTCTTTTTCTAAGATTCCCCTGCGTCTTTCCACTTATTTAGGCTTATTTTCTGCTTTAATTGCTCTGTTTATGGCTTTACTGGTTCTCTACTGGCGCCTGCAGCAACCCGACTCTCCCGTTACCGGTTTAGCTACTATCTTGATCGCTGTGTTTTTCTTGGGTTCGGTACAATTGATCGGTATCGGCATATTAGGTGAATACATCGGGCGAATTTACGAAGAAGTTAAAGGCAGACCCGCTTATACGATCGCTGAGATCGCTGGGCTGGAAATCAATTAAACTTTTCCAACAACTATCAATTAATTCTTGTCGATTAAAGATTTTGTTAACTTCTTAAATAAGCAATAAGCTGTTGACTCTCTAAATTACTGGTTAAGACTGTCTATGATCGAGGAGAGAGGGTTTGATCATTTGTCCTAAAATTTCTAATAGGCAGTGCAGCTTACCCCATTCGTACAAAAAAATCAGCAGAGCAGCTAATGGAAATTAAACTCCAATAGCGGAGAAAAACTGTCTAACTTTGCCCACAACAGCGATCGATCCCTAAACTATCTAAAATTAAATCACTGACGGCGTTAGCGATGGCAAATTCACTATAAAAACTTTCGCGGAAATCAAAAGCTTGCATCTCGGTAACGATCGCAATCACCAAGTTACCGAGATCGTTTTCCCCTTCCAAACGCTGACGCAGAAAAATTTGACTAGCACGTTCAGCGATAGTTTCATTAATAGCTTCGGGAATAAATTCTGCATCTAACCAACGATGCAAAGCGTTGCGCAGCCAGGTTTGTTCCTGTTGGGGATTTTCGATCGGTGGTAAAGTAATAGGCGGAATTGGTGAGGGATAATCGGGCATAATTAGAGAATGATCAGGCTACAAGACTGAATTCTTGGGGGGAGTCGTGGATACCGCCTCTATTATACAAGGATACGCACGCGGTTACTTTCTCATGGCCGATGAGGGGGGGCGATTGGATTGGTATTCTAGTAGAAATCGCGCTCTTATCCCTCTAGATCGGCGTTTTAGGTATCCCAAGTCCCTAAAACGAGTTTTGAATCAAAATCGCTTTAGCGTGGCTATCAACCGCGATTTTGCTGGGGTTTGTGCTGGTTGTGCCGATCGCTCGCTGACTTGGATTTCCCCGGAGTTAATCCAAATCTATCAGCAATTACACCAAGCCGGTTGGGCCTACAGTTTCGAGACTTGGCAAGGGGATCAATTAGCGGGGGGGATTTTAGGTTTAGCAATTCGCGGGGTTTTTATCGGGGAATCGATGTTTTATAAAATTCCCGATGGTTCTAAGGTAGCCATGGTCAAGTTAGTTGAACACCTCAGAGAACGGGATTTCTGTCTATTTGATGCCCAAATGCAAAATCCCCATCTGGCTAGATTTGGGTCCTATACTATCCGCGAAAAAGAATATCATCCCCTACTGGAAAGCGCTCTGTTGAAGCATTGCCATTTTGTTTAAGTATTGTTTCCGATTGTAAGTAGCTAGACACAATCTAAGTACAGCACAAAAAGCTTGAAAAGTAGGCGGGAGTAGGGTTTTATGAGAAATGGCACTAATCTCGAAACCCCTATGAACCAGTATAACGCATTGAAACAAGCTCTCAAACCTCCTAAAGGGATGGCACGGAGCAAGACTCTCTTTCCTCGCTCTATTCTTACTGGCTCTGTTGAAAGTAAAAACCGTCAACCTCAAGAGACCTCTTGCAAAAGTCTTAAGTCGATCCTTGTACAGCAACATTTTTGAAGATTATCAACTACTAATAAATAATTAACTGAAAGTCCCTCCCATTATTGTTTCTATCGTTTGTTTTCGGATTTATGCAAGAGGTCTCTTGTTTACTAGACTGTGACTGTATCAGCAAAGCAGATGTCGCAAAACCACTTGCCCCTGTTGCGATCGCTGCCACACCAGACCGAAGTCCCGAACCCCCAGATGCAATCACTACGCCGCCAACAACAACGCCTGCAGCGATCAAAGGAATATGAAATAACAATAGATTCACAGGTCTTACTGATATTTTTCCTAAAACGAATTATACCAGTTCTTACTTATATTTGATGAAAGATGTAGGCATAAAAGTGCCCATCACCCGCCGCAAACCACCTCTGTCTCATAACCGATCAATTGTTGGCGGTCGGTGTGCATGGACACCTGTTAGCTTGCGCTGCTAGTTTCCGCTGATTTCGACTAACGCTTCACCTGCTAGTAAAAGTTCTAATGCTTCTAGCAAAGTAGCACTCAAAATTTCTCGCAACCGGACATTGGAAGTATTGCCGCACGTTAACCAGATGATTTGTGGTGGCGATCCAAGACGCTCAACTAGATCAACAAAATCGCTGTCTTTAGTCATGAAAATAACTCCTTGAGCCTTTGCCGCCTCGAAAATCTCAGGGTCTTCAGCATCTCTCAAACCAATATCGCCTAAAGCTAATGCTGTTATTCCAAAAGTGCTGGAAATCCAAGTTGCAATTGCAGGTGACAGATGTGCGTCTACCTAGATTATCATGCTACCAACACTGGGTGATTAAGCTTACGTGAGGCATGTAGAAGTGCTGCTTTTAAGTCATCTGCCTCCAAATCAGGCATTTCTTCTAAGATTTGTTCAGCATTTAGTCCAGCCGCAAATAAGTCCAGTACGTCTGATACCCTAATTCTCATGCCTCGAATGCAGGGACGACCACCACATTGTTTAGGATTGACAGTAATTCTTGTGAGTAAGTCTGACATGCTATTCCACTTTAAAATAAGTTCTATCCTAACCCAACTCAAGCCAGTTGATTATAGGTCAACTTTCTGTATAACACTCTCTGGGGTAACGATATGGGTCAACCTTCTGTATATCTGATCGCCAGAAGTTTTCCCTATATCACACCCAAAAGCGTGTTAGCCAGATTAGCATATTGCCAAAAACCTTGTTTAACTTAATTCCTGACAACAAGCTAAAATAACAGGAGTTTTCCTGGATTCTAGGAAGATAGAAACTAAGCACATCAAAGCTTTTAACTTAACCAATTAGGTTTTAGATTCGTCCCTTGTTATCAGGTGTGAGTTTTCAGTTTACCGATTACTGATGACTGTTTACTGATCACCGAACAAACTCCACCTCTCCGAACAGTTGTCAAGACTCCTGGGGAAAAAGCCGCGTTTGTTTACACAGCTTAATTAAGAGTTGTAACTTTTAATGAACAGGAAGGGAGTCTAGGGCTGAGAGCTTGCTATAGTGAATCCTAGCCGTTTTTTCACGGCTCGTCATTATCAAGTCAGAGCCTTTACTCGTCTCAATCATCATCCCAGAGTAAAATCAATAATCCCTATGGTCAGCACGATCCAAAAACCAGAATTCGAGGAAATCCGTCCGGGTATAAAAGTTCCCGCTAAAGAAACGATCCTCACTCCCCGCTTCTACACCACTGATTTTGAAGCGATGGCGGAAATGTCGATCGCCGCTAATGAGGAAGAACTGAAAGCGATTTTAGAGGAATTCCGTACCGATTATAACCGGCATCACTTCGTTCGCAATCAAGAATTCGATCGCTCTTGGGAGCATATTGATGGCGAAACTCGTCGCTTATTCGTGGAATTTCTGGAAAGATCCTGCACGGCTGAATTTTCCGGCTTTCTTCTCTACAAAGAACTCGGCAGACGTTTAAAAAACAGAAATCCCGTTCTCGCAGAATGCTTTAACCTCATGTCCCGGGACGAAGCGCGTCATGCTGGGTTCCTTAATAAGGCTTTATCGGATTTTAACCTCTCCCTTGACTTGGGATTTTTAACCAAAAGCCGTAACTACACCTTCTTTAAACCGAAATTTATCTTCTACGCCACCTATCTTTCCGAAAAAATCGGTTATTGGCGCTATATCACCATTTATCGTCATCTCGAACAACATCCCGAAGATCGGGTTTATCCGATTTTTAACTTCTTCGAGAATTGGTGTCAAGACGAAAACCGTCACGGGGACTTCTTCGATGCGATCATGCGTGCGCAGCCTGATATTCTTAATGATTGGCGCGCTCGTCTCTGGTGTCGTTTCTTCCTGCTTTCGGTCTTCGCTACGATGTACCTCAATGATACTCAGCGTTCTGGTTTCTACGCCATTCTCGGTTTGGACGCTCGCGAGTACGATAAGTATGTGATCGAGAAGACCAATGAAACCGCCGGCCGCGTCTTCCCGATTGTTCTCGATGTGGATAGTCCTGAATTTTATGATCGCCTAGAGATTTGTGTTCGCAATAACGAAGGATTACGGGCGATCGATAGCGAAAACAGTCCCGCACCGGTTAAATTCCTGAAGAAATTGCCTATCTTCGCCTCTAACGCTTGGCAATTCCTCAAATTGTACCTGATGAAACCGATTCGGGTCGATAAATTAGCCGGTAGCGTCCGTTAAAAAGTTTGTTTTCTTGAGACATGGTGAGGGTGGGTAAAACCACCCTTTTTTTGTCGATAAAATTCTTAAGAAAATCCTCTAACATTTTTATCCTCGCTAGACTGGATCCTAGGGGTGTTAACTAGCTTTTTACTTTTTACTTTTCACTGTCAAAAATATGGCTATTTATAGTGAATTACCCACAGGACAACGTCTCTATCTCGATAATCAAGGGCTGCAGACGATTGTAACCCTCGCTAGTGGTGCAGTGGGACAACAACAGCAGTCTAGCAGTAGTTTTGCTACGGGAGTTTGGACAAAAGAACCCCAAATAGAGATAATTCCCCAAGGGGCAATTATTGAAATTATCACCGAAACCGGACCCCACAGAATCCAAATTCAAGGAAGCAGTATCGGTTTTTCCTCTCCTCATACCTCTGGAGTTTCTCAGTCCTCTCAATCGACAACCGCTACCAGTTTCTCCTCCTCACCGATGCAACCGATGCAACCGATGCAACCGATGAAAATGGGTAATATGTCGATGAATTTTACCCCCATGGAAATGGAGATGGGAGATATGAAAATGAGTATGGGAGACACAAAAACCGTCAGTAAAACGCGGTTTTGTAGTCAATGCGGGGCAAAAGTAGCGGCAACCGATCGCTTTTGTAGTAGCTGTGGTCATCAGTTACAGTAATAAAACCTGTTTAGCTAAATCTATAACTCCTTTTCGGGCAAAATTTTGGGGAGCATCTCATTTATGCAGGTGAGTAATTATACTTGTCACTAAAACTGTTTTCTAGCAAGGCTTTCAAAATAGCTTGACATAAAAACCTGATTTAAAGGTTACAAAGGTGAGATGCTCCCAAATTTTGTTTATATTAGCTAAATTTACCCGCTTCTAACCAGATTCGTCCACAGCGATCAAAAAGTTTATCGAATAGGGAATTGGCTGTGCCAAAGTAATAAAGCAACCGGTGTAAAGATCAGTTGCTCTGGAGAAGAACTGTATTTCAAGGAGGAATTGCTGAACTGCCCAATTTTGCTATACTGAAACCCATAACTCAAAATAGCGTTTGTTAAGTCGAGGTGTTAATGCAATGGAACCCATAGCTCTTATTTTGACAGCATTGGCGGCTGGGGTAACTTCCGCAGTTCAGGAACCTGTCAAGATGGCGGCAAAGGATGCTTATGATTACTTCAAGGGTTTGCTTAAGAAAAAGCTTAAGGAAAAAGATCACAACGAAGCGGTAGATTTAGTGGATAATCCTGATGAGCAAAATAAACCTCTTTTAGAAGCGCTATTGAAAGAAGCGGGCATAGACAAAATGCCTGATGTCATCGAAGCAGCCAACAAAGTAACAGTAATTTGCCGCCCCCACATAAACACGGCTCCTTATTTAGAAAACTACCAATCACTTCTCCAAGAACATTCTTTGATCCATATAAAAGCCCCAGATAAAATGGGAAAGACTCGGCTAGTTAATCATATTTTTAATTCTTTCAATTCCAACAATTATCGAAAGGTTCTATTAAGCATGGAGGAATTCGATATACAAGACCAAGCTGAGGCGGGAAGGCTTTTCTATCGTTTTTGTCAAGAAATTAGTAATAAAGTAGATTTACACCACAATTTTATAGACGATTGGAAAAGCATAAGGAGTTCAGGATATAAATTAAAATGTATTCAATATTTTGAAAGGTTTTTATTACCTTCTAAAAACTCTCCCATCGTTATAGTTATCGACGATCTGAACAAACTTGACAAGGATCCAACCTATAAAGAGTTTTGTTCAATGCTAAGAGCGTTTTACAATAGATGTGCAAGAAGTAGTACTCAAGATCACGGAAGTTGGAGCAGGCTTGGATTAATTATTGCACACTCAAGAATGCCAGTCCTGAACGAGAACGAATCTCCTTTTAGTGTGGGAAAAGTAATTCGATTACCTGAATTCACTGTTGATGAGGTACAATCTCTTGCCAGTCAGTATGAAATTCAGATGGATTCCACAACCATTTCCCTAATCATGCGATTAGTTGGGGGACACCCTTATTTGATCAGTTTATCTTTTGAACATCTAAAAAACCCAAATCACCTAAATAAATTACTCAGAAAAATTCAAAGTGAGCAATCATCACCAGGTGAGCAATCATTACTAGATGCAGTGCATAAAGAACTGGAAGGTATTTATACACCGCATCTAAATAAATTACTCAGAAAAATTCAAGTTATCGGTGTTCAATCATTAGAAGAGGCACTATATAGGGTTATATCTACACCGAAACCAATTTACATAAGCCCCCTGATTGCGGAGGAATTAGAGGAGATGGGATTAATTAAGTTGGGAAGCCATTATGCTGATCCTTCTTGTGAGCTATATAGAATTTTCTTTCAAAATACAATTAGAAGAGCATGAACGCCCAAAACCCTTCAACTTCCTCTATACCTTCTGCGTTACCTTATAAGCATCCTGATTATATCAAGCGCAATGCGGATGAAGAATTGCTCGGATCCCTTAGAAATGGGGATTTTTGTTGTGTTCTAAATTCTCCGAAGACTGGGAAAAGCAGTCTTATGGTTCAAATATTTAATGATTTGAAAAAAGAGGGCTTTCTTTGTATATCAATAGATTTAACTTTTGTAGAAAAGATAAATTATACTTCTGATGAATTTTATAGAGATTTTAGTCAAGAATTATTAAACAATTTAACAGAAAATAAAATTTTATCGAGTTTTGATCTAGACAACTGGTGGCTGACAAAGAGTAGCCTAGGTCCTCTTTATCGTCTGAAAAGTTTTATTACTGATATTATACTGCAAGAAACTTCTCAAAAATTAGTCATTTTTGTTGATGAAATTAATTGTACTTTAAATTTCGAGTCTCGGAGTGATTTTTTTAAATTAATTCGCTTATTTTATAACCGTCGCGAGATGACAGCCGATTACAAACGTCTGACTTTTGCACTTTTTGGTATTGCTACTCCTTCAGAGCTATGTCCAAATGAAAGGATTAGTCCTTTTGACGTTGGCAAAAATATTAAATTGAGGCCCTTTCAACCTCACGAAATAACTCCCTTGAAAGATAAATTAGTCAAAGAGATTAACTATTCTGAAGCTAAAGCTACAGAGGCAATGGTAAAAATTTTATCATTTACAAATGGACACCCATACTTAACACATTGCCTTTGTAAATTAGTTATTGAGGAAAGTACCAACACCAATACTGGTACTGATACCAATATTGATCAATTAGTTGAAGAAAAAATTATCAGAGGTTGGCGAAATTTAGATTGTGAAGAGCATTTTCAGAGAATAATAAGATTTCTATCAGAACCAAACAAAAGGTCTATGGATTTATTAGATTTATACAAGGAAATCGTGCTAAGTAGCTTGAATAATTGTTCTACAGTACGTTCAAAAAGTAGTGATATGCTGCAAATTGAGCTTAAGCTTTTGGGATTAGTGTTAGAAGAAGATCATGTTCTTAAGCCTTATTGTGAGATATACAAACAAATCTTCAATCTAAATTGGATTGAACTTCAACAAAGAGAATTTATTTTTTATAGAGACGATTATGATAATTACCATAACGCTGATGAACGGCAAAAAGAACTTTATTTACTTACTGGAAAAATATTAAAACGTACTTTAGAATGGGCAAAAGACCATGAAAACATCGTTAGACATTTAGAAAATAGATTTTTTGAAGAATCTAGGCAATTTTGGAATAAAGTTCAGGACATTTTTCCTAACGAATCTGAGGATAAATGGGAAACAATTGTTAAAGCGATTAATAACCTTACAGGGGGATTTTATCAATTTAGTAATGTTATTTTTAATATTATTGCTAACAACAATAACGTTGTAGATTTACAACAGAATGAAGTTCACGGTCGGCTAGAAGATTTAGTTTTCTCACATCTCAATCTTTTTGAGGAATATGATCAGTTTCAGAAAGATCGAGACCAATTTTTAAATCAGGACGACAGTTTTGAGTTAATTTCTCTCTTTGAAAAAATTACTCAAAACGAGCCGATTCTCTTCGATGAAAAAAATCCACAACATCGTAAACTAAAAGATATGTGTTTTATAATTCTAGATAAGGAGCATAATTTAAGGATACTCAACAAGATTTATGAAAAAATTCTAGATCAAAACTGGATCAAGGAAGTCATGGCGGGACTCCGTCCCTATACAAAAGCTTTTCGAGATTGGCAACATTCGGATCGTCAAGAATCATCTTATTTATTACAAAATAATGATCTAAAACTGGCCCTAGAATGGCTAGGAAAAAAGCCCACACCTAAATTAGAGGAAGGAGAGATTGAATTTGTAATGACCAGTTTAGTGGCGGAAGTCTGGACAACAGCTTCACCTTCTGTTCAATCTGAAGCTGTTTTATTGATCACAACTTCTCGACCATCATTACAAGGGAAAAATAACTACTCTGACTTTCTACTCCGAGAGATTTTACAATGGACAACCTCTCAAACTGCTGCCTTAAAAAAGCTTTTAGAATGGGTAAATGAGTCTGATATTCCTGTCGAAAATATCCGTAAATACCTAGAATTTCTTGTTAGATCGCAGATCAAAAACTGGAGTTATCAAGAACTATTTGACTTTGCTCTTGCTCCCCATAGCTCTTACCCTGAGAGAGAACAAAGAATTTTTATTACCTTCGACCAATACTGTCTTGGGGAAATAGACCAATCTCAAATCCAAGAACCCCTAAAAGAATGCGGAAAAATACTTGACAAATATCAAAATTTAAACGAAAATTATTTTCAGGAATTAGTATTTAACTTCCTCAAGACTAAAATTGCGAGAATCTCTCTTATGACACAACAACGACCCGAACAAGAAAAACTTGATGTTCTTCTGGACGAGACTGTTACCACCTCAAAAGGACACCTAAAATCAATCCTTATTTTTAATCTAGAGAATGGACTACCACTGTATCACAATAAACGACTCAAATCTGATGATCCAGAGCTTTATCGTGCTCTTTTTGCAGACGGTGGTGATGCAGTAGGAGAAGCAATTGAAGGATTTGAATCCCTCAGCAAGATTCAAGAAGCTTTAGATAATTTTGGCAAGGTAACTGCCTTTGGCAATCTCACATACTCAATTTTTAAATTGGCGGGGGGAACGATGATGGTTTATTTTGTCGAACTAACAACACCTTTTGCTATTTGCTTTATCGCTCCTGATGGAATTAATTTAGGACTGGTTGTAACACGCTCACAAGCAAAAATTAAGGAGATTAAAAATGAGCTAGAAGAATTAGGTTTTTAGTCTATTTTGGGTTGCTGTTTTAATTTAGATATATTTACTATAAAGGAGTCAATTTTATGGTCATTCTCGCTGGCAAAATTGCAGGTGATAAAAGCGAATTCGGTCTTTTTACTCACAAAAAAGATGACTCTCAAAAAAAAGTGATGCTGGATGCCTTAATTGCCCATGAAACTTATACAACTAAGGATTATGCTCAAGGCTTGGAAAACATGATAGAGACATTTTTAGAGCAATATTATTATGGGCAATATAATGATAATGAAGATATTTATGGTGCTTGTTTTGGTATAGCAGGACCTGTTGATCATGGCGAGGCTAGAGTTGATCGCAAGGAATTTAAAGCAACTTTTACAGAGCATGACTTCAGACAACAACTTCCCTATAACAATGTTCCTGTCTCTTTTATCAATGATATGGAAGCAATTGGCTATGGTATTTTTTTGGGAAATGGAGAAGATCAGCTAAAAGAACTTTATCCTGGTAAATCTCACCCAAATCCTGAAGATCGCCGAGTATTAATGCTAGTGAGTGGAGGTTTAGGTCAAGCATTATGGTATAGCCATGATGAAAAAAAAGGGTTAAAACCAATCTCCTCGGAAGGTGGTCATGCGGACTTTGGTGCTAGAATAGATAAAGATTGGGAACTTTTACAATTTCTGAAAGAACTGAAACAAGAGCAGGGGGATAATAGTCCCGTTAGTTATGAGTATGTTCTTTCTGCTCCTGGTTTAACCAGAATTTATCATTTTTTTCAAAGTCTTTCTGAATGGGAAAATCAGCCAAATATCAATGATGCTGATGCTATCATTCAAGCTGCCCAGGAAGGGAATCCATTATGTAAAGAAGTTTTGGATTTTTTTATCTCTATTTGGGGAGCGCAAGCAGGGAATTTGGCTCTTACCTATAAAGCCAGTGGCGGAGTTTATATTGGCGGTATTGATATTCCCATTGAAATCTTGAAAGAAGGCAAATTTATCAATGCCTTTATTGATAAAGAGGGAAATTTCAAAGCTTATAACGAAGGCATTTCTGTTAAAGTTTTTCAAGATAACAGCATTGTCATGTGGGGGGCAGCTCGACACGCTATTGAGGCGGGTTTTGTAACTAATGGTAGATTTGCAATTATGAGGGCAAATCAACAAAAAGGGCATTGAATACCCTCACAATCAAGACAACTTCTAGGATTGTCTATCCTATGCTTCTACATTTTTGTAGCAGCGTATTTTACTGCACCTCTTAATCCCTCCAGGGTATTCAAAACAATATGGACAGGAACTTTTTCTAGCAAAACAGGATTAACCCGTGCCTTATCTGTAAATGCCTTAATAAAACTGCCATTCCGCATCAATTCAATATTTTGGGCTGCAATTCCCCCCGCAATATATAAACCGCCAAACGGTAAAAAACTCACCGCCATATCCCCTGCGGCAGCCCCAAAAGCTTCTACAAAAATTGCCATTGTTTGCTGACAAAGAAAATGACCTGCTGCTGCTCCTTTAGCGATCGCCGCCCCAGGATCAGGTTGACTTAAAAAATCACCCGCATCTTCAGAAGCAAACTTGCGATCCTGCAAAAAACGAAAAATATCAACAATTCCTGGGCCAGAAACCACCCGTTCCACATCAACCTTGCCGTCGGCCCGAAGATATGCCAATAACTCCTGAGCTAACAAATTATCAGGAGCAAAACTTTCGTGGCCTCCTTCCGTTGGAAACACTCGATAGCTATCACCTTCAGGAACTGCAAACGCCTTTCCCAGACCCGTACCCGCCCCAATAATCGCGATCGGCGCATCAGGCAAAAATTCACCTTCCTGTAAAGTAACTAAAGATTTATTTTTTTCTAAGACAATATTGTAGCCAATTGCTACAAAATCATTAATAAGACTCACTTTAGCAATGTTCAATTCTTCTTGTAACCGGGCCGCATCTAATTCTGGCCAAGGTAAATTAGTGATTTTACATTTGTTGTTCAGAACAGGGCCAGCCAAAGCAAAACAAGCCTTATAAACATTACACTCATCACCCAGGAATTGTCGCACTAAAGGAACTAAACCCTCATTGCCGCTCGGATAAATTTCTTCTCGGAGAGTTGATTCATTTTTTCCGTCTGTTTCTACCAAACACAACCTGGTGTTAGTGCCACCAATATCACCGGCTAAAACTAGCATGGATTTAACTCCTAACGAAACTGTTCAAGATTATAGCATATCGAATATATTGCGATCGCTATTCTAATTATCAGAACACTTAAGTAGGGAGGCACAATTATTTGTGGGATGGGTTAGCGGTAGTGTAACATGAGCGGGCGTTGGGTTTCATGCTTCTACGTTCATCTTATATTTAATTCCACCCACCCACTTAGATTTATTCAGCAACCCCTAGCTAGATTTACAAGAACTTTTGTGGCAAAATTCTGTTTATATTGGCTGAATTGAGCCGCTTCTAACCGGATTAACCCACAGCGAGCGCATTTTTCCCACTAAATCGCCTGTTTATCTATGTCCAACATTCTTAACACTGGGGACAAGGAAGGGAGTGTTTCCCTCCCTTCCTTGATGGGTTACACAAAAGCTAGAACCTCTGGAAGTGTGTTACAAGGGATAGTCTGGCAACGAGGTAAGACTATACAGAAACGAGAAGAGCCAAGTTATCTTTGAAACTGCTATAATTAATAGAATATCAAGAATAGTAGAATTCTATGAATGCACTAAAATACCAAACAATCACCAAAAATGGTCAACTTAGTTTACCTCCCCTCGACTTACCAGAAGGAACATTTGTCGAAGCGATTTTGTTGATTAAAGAAGCTGCTGGAATGGATGAAACGGACTATCTGCTTTCCACAGAAGCTAACCGTCAACATCTCCAAGAGGCAATAGAATCTCTGAAAAATCCTGATAGTTATATTTATGTAGATGCTGCTAACTTATGATAAAAGTCGCCTTTCTAACCCGAAGTTTTGATGAGTTTAATCAATGGGCAATCGCAGATAAAAAAGTTTACGCTAAAATTGTCAGCCTTATTAAAGATGTTCAAAGATAGCCTTTTTCTGGATTAGGAAAACCAGAAGCATTAAAACATGAACTATCAGGATTATGGTCACGACGCATTACAAAAGAACATCGCCTAGTTTATAGCGTGTCTGATTATGACACAAAAGCTAGAACCTCTGGAAATGCGTTGCAAGGGTATCCCTTGCAACGAGATAGAAATGAGAAGAACCCTTTACTGATTAATTTTTCACAAAAGTAAATTTACCATTTTTACCATCGGCATCCATTTTAATTTGTGCCACGGAGAATTTATCCTGAATGATTTCCCCTTCGGGAGTAAAAGCAATATCTCCCAGGACAGTGACATACTTACCCGCTAAGATTTCCTGATTTAATTGTTGGCGAATTTGTTCGAGGGAAAGTGTACTGAGTTTATTTTTATCATCTACCCGTTTTAAGGCCTCGACAAAAACTTGAATTCCCGTAAAAGCTTGAGCGGTAAATTGGGGCGGTGCTTTTTTATTTTCTGCTGTATAAGCGGCGACAAAATCCCGATTAATAGGATTATCTAATTCCGGGTTATAAGCTTGAGCGATGAGAATACCATCACATTGAGCTTGACAAACAGGGAAAATATTAGAAGTATTTAAACCGTTGCCACCAATAATTAACCCCTGATAGCCTAATTGTCGCAACTGTTTGACCAAATTTCCTCCGTCAGCAACCAAACCAGAAATAACCACTAAATCCGGTTTAATATTAATAGCGGCGGTGGCTTGGTTTTGAAAATCTGTATCGGTGGTTTGGAATTTCTGCACGGTGACGATATCAAGATTTAAACTCTTTAGGGTTTCTTGAAAAGTTTCCGTTTCCGATTTACTAAAAGCATCATTTTGGGCAAAAAAGACAGCCACTTTTTTAATCTTGGGATCGATTTTTAAAGCGGTTTTAACCGCATTGGGAGCGACCACAGCCACAGGAGCGGACACCCTACCCACATATTCACCGATCTGGGGGATACCTTTAGCCGTGTTAGACGGGCCGAGAATGGGAACTTTAGCTCGATCGGCGATCGGACTAGCGGCAAAAGCTTGCTGGGATAGGGAGGGACCAAGAATACCCACCACCTTATCTTGAGTGATTAGGGTATTGATGGCGTTGATCGCGCCCTGTTCATCCCCAGCCACATCCTGGATAATAACTTTAATCGGTGTTCCATTGACTCCGCCCTTTTTATTAAAATATGTTTCAGCCATCTTGACACCGATCACCTGTTCCTGTCCCAATAGGGCGAGATTGCTGGTTTGAGCTAAAGCTGCGCCGATGGGAATAGCGGCAGTGGCGGCGTTTTCTGCGGGACTGGGGTTAGTTTGACCGGTGGGAGTGCCGGAATTACAGGCCACCACTAGACCAAAAGTGACTAGGGATAAGATTAAGGGGATTAATAAACGTTTTCTGAGCATCTTAACTCTCCAGGAGGATGATATTGTTGATGACACTATTATTTCGCTAATCGGGTTGATTTCAGCGATAATTCTCGACGCGATCGAATCAGATTTTGCTCCCTTAGCGCCCTTTCTTTCCCCTAATTTTGTCGATTAACCTCCCCGTCTCACCTCCGTTTTCAGAAAAACGATTTGCCTTTTCTGGTTCTGTCGCCTAACCTAGTAGTTAGGGAATCTATTATCGCCTTTCCCGTCCACAAACCCCAGCAAGCGAAAACATCCATTTAAGATTATGACTAACCCCGTTATTCACGCCTTTTTCCTCGGACGAGCGATCGCTGAAGTGGTCAGTGAACAGCTAGAAGATGCGTTTACCAACGCTTTAAGCGAATTAGGCAAATTTGATGCCGAACAACGGGAAAACCTGCGGCAATTCGTCGAAGAAGTGCAAATGAGAGCCGATCGAGCCATGGAAAAGGGAGTATATACTGATACAGACTCCAGTGGTTCCCCCAGTGCCGACGTGCAGGAAAACATCGACGAAATGCGGGCCGAAATCGCCCAATTGCGCTCGGAACTAAAAAACTACCGTAATTAACCCAAAAACCTCTTTTAGTCGCTTTAAAGCCCCAAAAATTGCGTGTCAGCCTTTCTACCCGTCCCCATTACCCCAGAGTTAAACCCAGCAATGCCGGCCCTCGAAGTCGCCAAAAATAGCTATCGTTGGAATCGAGAAAACTATTCCATCAATCGTCGTCGTCTAGATATTTGGCGATTCGTTCTCACCGTACTGTATCAATTCTGGCTCAACGGTAAAAAATGGAGCTATAACGGCGGCTATAGCCAAGAAAAACTCGCCGGCAGACGCAGAAAACAGGCCGCTTGGATTCGGGAAACCATGCTAGAATTGGGACCAACTTTTATTAAAGTCGGTCAACTGTTCTCCACTCGCGCCGATCTTTTTCCCCTGGAATATGTGGAAGAATTATCGAAACTACAGGATCAGGTTCCCGCATTTACCTACGAACAGGCCAGCAAAATTATCGAGGTATCCCTCGGTAAACCCCTCAATCAACTCTTTAAAAGCTTCGATCCTATCCCCCTGGCAGCCGCTAGTTTAGGGCAAGTTCACCGGGCCCAACTGAACACCGGGGAAGATGTGGTGGTCAAAGTCCAACGGCCCGGATTGAAAAAATTATTTAGTATCGATCTGGCTATCCTGAAAAAAATCGCCCAATACTTCCAAAATCATCCCAAATGGGGTAAAGGTCGCGATTGGACGGGTATTTATGAAGAATGCTGTAAAATTCTCTGGGAAGAAACCGATTATCTCAATGAAGGTCGTAACGCTGACACTTTTCGCCGTAATTTTCGCGGGGAAGATTGGGTGAAAGTACCAAAAGTCTATTGGCGCTACACCTCTCCCCAGGTTTTAACCCTAGAATATCTCCCCGGCATCAAAATCAGTCATTATGAAGCCCTAGAAGCGGCCGGACTCGATCGCAAATTGTTGGCTAAACTGGGGGCAAAAGCCTATCTAATTCAACTGCTCAATAACGGCTTTTTTCACGCGGATCCCCACCCCGGCAATATCGCCGTTGATAGTGATGGCTCCCTAATTTTCTACGATTTCGGCATGATGGGACAAATTAAAACCAATGTGCGCGAAAAATTAATGCAGACTCTCTTGGGAATTGCCCAAAAAGATGCCGATCGCGTGGTCACTTCTCTGGTGGATTTAGGAGCATTAACTGCTAATGGTGATATGGGAGCAGTGCGGCGATCGATCCAGTATATGCTCGATAACTTCATGGATAAACCCTTTGAGGAGCAGTCCGTGGCCTCTATCAGCGATGATCTCTATGAAATCGCCTACGATCAGCCTTTTCGCTTTCCCGCTACCTTTACCTTCGTCATGCGGGCATTTTCCACCCTAGAAGGCGTAGGCAAAGGACTCGATCCCGAATTTAACTTTATGGAAGTGGCCCAACCTTTTGCCCTGCAATTAGTAAATGATATGACAGGAAATAATGGCAGTAATATCCTCGATGAGTTAGGACGACAAGCGGCCCAAGTGAGCAGCACCGCCCTGAGTTTACCCCGACGCATCGATGATACGATCGAAAAATTAGAACGGGGTGATATCCGTGTTCGGGTACGTTCGAGCGAATCTGATCGACTTTTGCGGCGATTGGGTATGATTCAAATGGGAACCAACTATACTTTACTGATCAGTGCTTTGCTTATCTCGGCGACGCTTCTATTTGTCAGTGGTTTTGGTTGGTTAACTCTAATACCGATGGCGATTTCGCTGCTGCCGGGGATAGCTCTTGTGAGACTTTGGCGAAAAATTGAACGTCAGGATCGCATGATGTAATTGATTGCGGGATAATAAATATTGTGTTAAAAGCAGAAATTTCGATGAACAATCTTTCTTTTGGAGGAATGACCGATCCTGGTGTAGTGCGGTCGGTTAATCAGGATAGTTATTATATCGACCCCGAGCAGCGCTTTTTTATCGTTGCCGATGGTATGGGAGGTCATGCGGGGGGCCAGGAAGCTAGTCAAATCGCCACTGAAACTATCCAAGCTCATCTAGAAGAACACTGGAATTCGCCCCTGACTGCTGGAGAATTGCTGCAGGAGGCAATTACCGTCGCTAACGAGAAGATTATTGAAGATCAACTGAAACATCCCGAAAGACAGGACATGGGGACAACCCTAGTCATGGCTATCGTCCGAGACGATGGCTCTTGGTACACCCATATTGGTGATTCCCGTCTCTATCGCTTTCGTGAGCAAAAATTAGAACAGGTGACGGAGGATCATACTTGGATAGCTAGGGCGATAAAAATGGGCGATCTGTCCAAAGAAGATGCGAAAAACCACCCTTGGCGGCACATTTTATTTCAATGTCTTGGTCGTCGCGATTTGCCCCCAGTGACGGTATCTCCCCTCGATCTGCAATCCGGCGATAGTTTAATTCTCTGTAGTGATGGTTTGACGGAAGAAGTGACCGACGAGGAAATTAGTGATTATTTGCAAACTGGTGCTGATTGTCAGGAAATTGTCGAGAATTTAGTGGCAGCGGCCAAAAAAGCTGGCGGTTCTGATAATATCACCGTGGTCATGGTAACGCAAAATTGAGAGGAAATAGCGATCAGCGCTCGCCAAACTTCCACTCCTACTCGATCGCTCCCGCTTGTTGTAATAAAGAAACGATCGCCTGATGGTGATTAAATTTAGCTAACATTAAAGCGGTCATTCCCCCTTGATTTTTCTGATTTAAGTTCACCTTTCCCCCGTCTAACAAGACTTTAACCGTGTCGAGACAACCGTGATAACTGGCCCACATTAAACCGGAAGCGCCGCTAAAATCGAGTTTATTGACATCAGCGCCGATATCGATTAACCAGCGCACCAATTGACTATTATTGCCCTCACAAGCTTTCATGAGGACAGTTTTGCCATCGGGATAAACGGCGTTGGCATTAGCCCCGTAGTCAAGGAGATAACGGCAGATTTTCGTAAATTTGCGCTGTAGAGCTAAAGTTAAGGGGGTTTCTCCCTGCTGAGTTAGGTTAGGCTCCGCTCCTTGTTTTAACAATTCTAAAACGATCGCTTCGTATCCCTGCACGGTGGCGATGAGCAGGGGTGTATCACCAAAATGGTTGCGGTGATTGACAAAAGCGCCGGCTTGTAGTAGGGCCTGGACGATCTCTAAATGTCCTTCGATCGTCCCTAGATGCAGGGCCGTTTCTCCCGCCTGATTTTGATTGTCAACACTGGCCCCCTGAGCGAGTAAAATTCGGACAATATCGAAATATCCCTCAGCAGCGGCGATCATCAGGGCAGTTTCTCCCTCCTCCGTGCTGATGTTTGGATTGGCTCCGGCTTGCAGTAAAGTTTGCACGCTGCCGAGATTTCCCCTCTCTACAGCCAAAATTAGGGGAGTTTCCCCGGATAAAGTGGGAGCATCGAGGGGCAGACCACGGGTAATAAACAATTCGAGGATTTCCTGGCGATTGGCAACGAGAGCCTGTAACCAAGCTTCTTGACGTATTTCGTCATCTACACCACTATCGAGCAGTAAACGGACGATGGCGGCGTAATTTTGTCTGATCGCTACAGATAAAGCCGTATCTCCATCCCGATCGCGCATATTGACCCGAGCACCGGCGGTTAATAACTGTTCTGCGATCGCTGTATGACCCTTATAAACGGCGATCATTAGTGCTGGTGTACCATCTTGATTAACCTTATTGACATTGGCACCGGCGGCGATTAATTGAGCAAGGATTTGACTGTGATTGAGGGCAGCCGCTAACATGAGAGGGGTTAAACCTTGAGGTTGTTTACTTTTGTTGATATCAGCCCCAAATTCTCGCAAAATTGCCACAATTTCCCCATAACCCCCCTGCACGGCATAGATTAAAGCCGTAGTATTTTGGCTATCGGTGGCGTTGACATTTGCCCCCTGACTCAGTAAAGCTTGAACCCGCGCGAGATTGCCCTGACGCGCCGCTTGTATTAACAGGATATCCCAATTAGAAGCCATTAACAGTGACCGATCGGCAGAAAGTATTTTTTCTATTATCGATCTTTCTAGACAGGTAAACGGACAGAAACGCTAGTACCCCGTTCTAATTCTGAGGTGACGGCAATAGTTCCCCCATGAGCATCGATAATGCGACGGGAGAGATAAAGTCCTAACCCATTGTTGGAACTGTCTGGGGAACTGGAGTACAGGCGCTCAAAAATCCGGGGTAGTTCTTCTGCTGAAATGCCTATACCAGTATCCTCGACGACAATAGTGACAAAAGTATCTTCCTCTGTAGCGGGGATGAGATGAATTTTCACATCACCCTTTTGGGTAAATTTAATCGCATTGCCGATGAGATTGGTAAAAACGCGCCGCAGTTCCAAGCGATCGCCAGTTAGGAAAATTTCCGCAGCATTTTCGGCATTTAAGCTTAATTCTAGTCCTTTTTCTCGGGCAAGGGGAGTTAACTGCTGACAGACTTCTTCGAGAATATCGATAATCTTTAATTTAGTAAAATTAAGTGTCTTTTCGCCGTTTTCATAACAATAAACTTCCAAAAGATTATTAACCATTTCCAAGAGATTTGTATTACTGCGAATAATCACATGAATGACTCGACTCATTTCGGGAGTAATCTCACCGTATAAACCTTCTTGAAATAGTTCTAATATGTGATTGGCAGACACTAAGGGAGTTCGCAAATCGTGGGTCATCCTCGAAACAAAATCTTCTTTTTGTCTAGCCAATTGCTCTTTTTCTTGTTTGGCAATCGCCACTTCTTCTTCCGCTTCATAGATGCGTAGGGCGTTTCGCATCGCTTGATTTAAGCGCGAGGCAGAAAGACGAAATTTACTCAGATAATCCGAAGCGCCGGCTTTCATCATATCTACGGCAATTCCTTCGTCTCCGTGACCGGTTAAGACAATTAGGGGTATTTTAAGTCCCTGTTGCCGAATTTCCCGCACCAAAGTCAAACCATCTCCATCGGGTAGAAGATAATCGATAAACATACAGTCGAAAAGATTATTGGACATCTTTTCTTTAGCCTCTTGATAGTCAGCGGCTTCTGTTATTTCTATCGCCATCTCCGATGTTCTTAAGAATCGGCGCACGGCGATCCGATCTACTTCATTATCATCAACAATTAGAATTCTTAACTGGTTTAACATTGCCAATTTAAATCTGAATTTCATTACTGTCTAATCTACCCTGATAGAATACCTCGAATCGGGTTCGATGGTCAAGACATTTTCGAGGTCGATTCTTACAGCTTTTTTCTTAAAGATGAAGTACACCTCTTGCATAATTTTTTTATGGTATAGTATAAGGCTTTGCTTTTTTCTCAATTCTTAGATTGAAGTGGAAAAAAGAATAAAATGTGATCTTAGGTCAGGAAATCATCTATAATTTTGCTATGTTTATTAGCAAAATTATGGATTATCAAAACTTATCAGATGAACAATTCAAACGCC
>NZ_JBLZRT010000178.1:0-18432 GCF_048564745.1 Microcystis sp. | reverse complement strand
ACCCTGTTCACCCCGTCGAAAAGTTTCCACTCGTTGGTGTTTACTATTCACTAAGACATATTCCTCTAAACTTTCTAGAGTTTGATAATCATTAAATTTATCCCCCCTGTCAAAAGCTTCTGTAGAATCGGAGAGAACTTCAACAATCAATTTAGGAAAACTTTTGTAGGTAGCAGTTTCCCTATCTCTGTCATCGCAGGTGACAAGAATATCAGGATAATAAAAGTGATTGCGTTTCTCTAATCTGACTTTTACATCGGCAAAATAAACCCGACAATCGGAACCCCGCAAATGATTACGAATAATTGTGTATATATTCCCCGAAACAATATTATGAGTATCCGTCGTCCCTGCCATGGCGTAAACTTGTCCATCGATATATTCATGTTTAATGGGACTGGTTTCTTCAAACTGAAGATATTCTTCTGGAGTGAGATTATTATAGTTAGATAAAGCAATCATCGTTTTTTCTGCTAGTTACAACTAATTAAGTACCTAAGCAAAATTAATTATACATCTAAGCCGTTAGCCTTTTCCGTAATCAGTAAGCAGTATTAAGTAACAGTACATTCCCTGATTACCGTTCACCTTTCACCGATAACCGAAAAGTCTCCTCTCTCCCAGTCTCAACTAGGAAATTAACTTTGCAGGACTAGATACCTGTTGAAATAGTGTCTAGGAGAACCAGCAAAAAGAGCCTAGAATGGTTAATCTATATGCTATTACCCTTGTAACTCTCTATAACTACTGCTATGACAACCCTAATTGACTATTCAAATATTCAATCTTTACCCGAAGTTTGGTCAATAGTTGCCCAGCGTTTCCCCAATATTATCGCCCTGCACGATCCCCACAGTAAACCAGAAGTAATTATCACCTATCGGGAACTTTATCAACAAATTCAGCAATTTGCCGCCGCTTTACAAGCATTAGGAGTCACAGAAACCGAAAATGTCGCTTTATTTGCCGATAATAGTCCCCGGTGGTTTATTGCCGACCAAGGTTCCATGGCAGCCGGGGCCGCCAACGCGGTACGATCTGCTCAAGCAGATGCAGAGGAATTAGCCTATATTCTGGCCGATAGTGACAGTCAGACGCTGATTGTCGAAAATAACAAAACTTTAGGCAAATTGCTGGCGAAAATCCCTGAATTGCCCCTAAAATTAATCGTGCTGCTCACCGACGAAGACCCCGCTACTGGGGCGATTTCCGTGCAGACCTTAAATTTCAAGCAACTAATGGCGATCGGGGCTGAGAACACCCTTAAACCCATCACCAAGAGCGAAAATGATCTGGCTACCCTCATCTACACATCGGGAACGACGGGACAACCAAAAGGGGTGATGTTAAGTCATGGCAATCTGCTGCATCAGGTACGCAACTTAAATGCTATCTTTCAACCGGATCCAGGCGATCGAGTTTTAAGTATACTACCTTCATGGCATTCCTACGAGCGCAGTTGTGAGTATTTCAGTCTAGCTCAAGGTTGCACCCAGATTTATACCAGTATTCGCACTTTTAAGCAGGATTTAAAGCAATTTAGTCCGCAATTAATGGTGGGAGTTCCCCGTCTTTGGGAATCTCTTTACGAGGGTATCCAAAAGCAATTTAGCGAACAATCGGCCACAAAACAGAAATTAGTGCGATTTTTGCTAGAAAAGTCGGAAAATTACGTTATTGCTAAACGTATCGCTGATAATCTCAGTCTAGATCATCTTCACGCTTCCCCCGGAGAAAGACTAAAAGCAAGAATTCAATCCCTCTTACTCTATCCCCTCCATGCCATCGGTGACAAGCTAGTTTATGGCAAAATTCGCCAAGCAGTGGGAAATAAAGTTAAAATCTTGGTTAGTGGCGGTGGTTCCTTAGCCAGACATCTAGATACTTTCTATGAGATTGCGGGAATCCCGATTTTAGTTGGTTATGGACTGACAGAAACTTCTCCCGTCGCTACCGTCCGTCGTATCGATCATAACCTGCGCGGGTCTGCCGGTCGTCCCGTCTTTCAGACAGAAATCTGTATTGTCGATTTACACAGCAAAGAAGTCTTACCGACAGAAAAACACGGTTTAGTCTTGATTCGCGGTCCGCAGGTGATGCAGGGGTACTATAAAAAACCCGAAGCAACCGAAAAAGCGATTTCTCCCGATGGTTGGTTTGATAGCGGTGATATTGGTTGGTTAACCGCTGCCGGGGATTTAGTCTTAACCGGACGGGCCAAAGATACAATTGTTTTGAGCAATGGTGAAAATATCGAACCGCAACCGATTGAAGATGCTTGTTTACGCAGTCCCTTTATCTCCCAAATCATGCTAGTGGGACAGGATCAAAAAGCTTTGGGGGCTTTGATTGTGCCTAATCTTGATATACTGGCCAATTGGGCCCAAGAACAGAAACTATCCTTAAATTTACCCGATGCTCACAGCGATCGCTCAACGATTCTTTCTAGCGATCTCTACAGCAAAAAAGTCTTAGCTCTCTACCAACAAGAATTAAAGCGCGAGGTGAGAAATCGGCCCGGTTATCGTACCGATGACCAGATTAAAACCTTTGAGTTAATTTTAGAGCCTTTTTCCCTAGAAAACGGCATGATGACCCAAACTTTAAAGATTAAACGACCGGTAGTAACGCAACGCTATCGCGATATGATTAACGAGATGTTTGCCAAGTAAATATTTCTGGCAAATATTCCCTAAACCCTTGACAAAAAAACCTTTTTAGGATAAGCAAATCATGGATGACGCACAAACCAGTTTATTACTGAAGCGCCCGGTGACAATTAAAGTCATCGTGACCCCCCGCTGGAAAGAAGAAGCACAACAGCAATTACAAGCACAAATGGTGCAAATTGACGCACAAATTCAACAATTAGAAAGCCAAGGACAAAGAGCGATCGCCGAAATTCAGCGTCAGAGTCTGATCCCCTTACCCCCCGCGGCTGCCCAACAGATTGACAATATTCAAATCCAAGTCAATCAACAGAAAAGTGAGTTTCTCGAACAAAAAAACCAGTATCTGCAACAACTGCAACAGGTACAACTCTTGGAACTCAATCAAGAAGTCGCCCAAGCACAACTAGAAAGCTTTTTCCGCGTCGAAAAAGGCGATAACTTAGTAGCCAAAATGAATGTGGAACTCGTCCTTAGAGATGGCATAGTTGAGGAAATTCGCGGCGAAATTTAAAGCTAGGATGAGCAGTTACGGGTCATTGTCAACTTAACGGTTAAAATCGGCAATAGCAAGGGTTTTTCTCCCTTGCTCACCCGAAAAACCGCCCTAGCTCACATCACCCCTGACAGGACTTGATCAGACCTTAAAAATATATTAAGATTCTTTATCGATCGCCGGGACAGACTCGCCTATATTGTTGTATAACTTCATCTCTCCATCGACTCACCCTTAATTAGATCCTATAAATATAGAATCTCTATGCTTTCTTTCTTACCCACTATTCTTTTAGCTCAGTCCGCCTCGGTTCTGCCCCAGATAGAGAGGAAATTAGTCACCCAATATCAGCAAGTGCGTCAGTTGCCCGGTCAATTGAATGACGTTCTAGTTTTTAATAGCAATAGTCCCGAAATCGTAGAAAAAGAGGGAATTCTCCTCTCCACTTTCCCCGGCAAAGGAAAACGTTTTCCCGTCGCCCATCTCAATCATCCCCTACAAGGACGTTTTGACGTTTTCACCCACCACATCGCTCGTCAAACCGATCCCGAGCGCGACTTACACCAGGGCCTGATCGTTACTAATCCCACCTCCAGAAACCTGGTTATCCGCATCCTGCAAGGAGTCAGTTACGTCACCTCCGCCGATGCCCCTTTTGTCGATTTACCCTCTCTGGTGGAAGATCCCAATGGCCGGGTTTTTTCCGGTCCCGGTTCCCGTTTAGCCAGCGATATCATGCGTCGTCGCCATGATACCCAATTTCCCACCCAGATCGTCATTCCCCCCGGCCAAAGTCGGATGATCTTCGATCTGATTATCCCCAGAAGTAGCGCCCGCTCGACCCTCCTCCGTCTCTACAGCGATGGACCGGTCTATATGGCCAATTTAGCCCTCTACGAAGTTCCCCAAAAAGTCAAAATTGAAGATCGGGAAATAGAAACCTTTCGTCCCCCTACCCTAGAGGAATGGCGTACCCTATTAGTTAGAGGTGATTTAGCCGCTCCTCGCGATTTTCCCCCCACTCCCCCCGATCAATGGTCCCCCGGAAGAAGAAATTTTTATGGTCGCGTCGCCGGAATTTCTGTCGGTTCGGAATGGGCAACCCGCATTGTCGATCCCAAAGGGGGAATTAATCTCACCATTCCTCAACCCGGTCAAGCTTTTGCCTATCCTTTAAGTACGGTGACAGCAGCTACTTTCGGAACCAGACAAATTCAAAGCGCCCCCATGTTAGTGCGTTATCCCGATACGGCTTTCAAAGCTCACGGTAACTACGGTGTTCACTACTATCTGACTTTACCTCTATATAACAACACTAGCAAAACCCAGGTGGTGGCTTTGAGTATTCAAACTCCAATTAAAGAAGACAATTATCTCGATCGCTTGTTATTTGTTGAACCCGTCCAGGGACCGGTATTTTTCCGGGGTGCAGTGCGCGTTACCTATCGTAACGAACTGGGACGCACCGAGGAACGTTTTTTCCATCTCGTTCAACGGGAAGGACAACAGGGAGAAGCTTTAGTACAGGTGGAACTTCCCCCTGGAGCCAGACGCGACATTAATCTCGATTTTCTCTATCCCCCCGATGCCACCCCCCCCCAAGTTTTGAGCGTTAAAACTTTGCAATAGATAGTTTTTCTCGAAAAGTTAACGGCTGATTGTCGGTAAAAATAAGTAAGATAAGTAGGTGGGTATTAAAAACTTTCAGATTCCCCCCTTAATAAGGGGGATCCCCCCGCCTTCGGCTTCCCCCCTTATCAAGGGGGGCTAGGGGGGATCGAACCTAAAATCCATTTTAAATTTAATTATAACCAGCTACTTACACTGATATTAATCTCTCTCTGGGAATTAGCCGATGGATATTAGCAAAACTTGCTTTATTTGCTGCTTATTATCTCAATTTTTGGGCAATGCAGCCGCGAGTTTAGCCGTGACTAAACTGGATTTTGATACCGGTCAACCCCTAAGAAATCAAGTGATTAAATCGGGGAAAATTAAGGTGCAAGTTAGCTATCAACCCATCGACCTAAATGAGAGAGTTGATGACAATTCTGATGTTAATAATGTTTCTTATAAAATCTTTTATAATGAGCAACTTTATCAGGAAAATAGCGAGTATAGTGCCTTTGGTTCTGGCTATGTCGAATTGAGAGATTTAGATAATAATGGCATCGATGAGATTATTGTCTCCACCTATAGCGGCGGCGCTCACTGCTGCACATCTTTGGTAATTTATACTTGGCAAAAAGATAAATTTATTAGAGAAGAAACGGGGTTTTTAGATGGTAGTGGTGGTTCCTTTGAAGATTTAGATGGAGATAATAATTATGAATTTGTCACCGTTGATAATGCTTTTTTATATGCTTTTAGTTCCTACGCCGCCTCTTTTCCTCCCTCGAGAATTTATAGTTTTCAACAGGGTAAATTAGCAGATGTCACTAGAAAATATCCTCAAGAATTAAGAAAAACTTTAGCAGCAATGCTGAAAGCCTTTCAGTTAGCTAAAAAAGAAAAAGCTGAAGTTAATGGCATTTTGGCTGGTTATGTGGCTCAAAAAATTCTCCTAGGAGAATACGAAGAAGTTTGGCAATTTCTTCTCACTAATTACGATAAAAACTCCGATTGGGGACTAGATATCTATGGCGAAAGTACAGTGATCGGCAAATATCCAGACTTTCCCACTGCTCTGAGCGCTTTTCTCCTGAAAAATGGCTATTTATCTGAAAATAAAAACAATAAAAAATAGCAAACGCTGTGAACAACTATGTTAAAGAAAGTTAATTATCTGCGATCGCTATCTTGTTTCCTTGCTACAATTCTCTGGATTAGTCCTCTAGGGATTAACTCTAGTCTCGCTGTCAATGATAATTGTCAACTGTCCGAATCAGAAATCCAACAACAAGAAAATCTGCGTCAAACTTCCCCCCAAGAATATAACATTTTAGTACAGAAATATGCTGAACAATTGCGCTTTTGTCGTTCCCGACATTGGTTACAGGAACAGGCGATCTGGTTACGTCTCTACTCCTGTGATACCCGTCCAGGATCGATAGAAAGTATCCTCGATCGCATCGTGGCCAAAGGTTATAATACAGTTTATCTGGAAGTTTTTGCCGATGGTCAAGTCCTATTACCTCCTAACAATAATCCCACCGTTTGGGATAGCGTCATTAAAAATTCCAGTGCCGGAAATGTGGATTTATTAGCACAGGCGATCGAACAGGGACATAAACGCGGTTTAAAGGTTTATGCTTGGTTATTTAGCCTCAATTTTGGCTATGCTTATAGCTTGAAACCCGATCGACAGGAGGTGTTGGCACGCAATGGTAAAGGACAGGATAGCACCTCTTTTGTCGATGATCGATCCCAAACTTTTGTCGATCCCTACAGTAATCAAGCGCGACAGGATTATTTAATTCTCCTAGAAGCCATTTTACAACGTCGTCCCGATGGAGTTTTATTTGATTATATTCGCTATCCCAGAGGAACGGGAGTCGATTCCGTTGCTGATGATGTCAAAGATTTATGGATTTTTAGTCCGGCATCCCGACAAGCTTTAATTAATCGAGGATTGAATAATAAGGGCAAATTTTTAATCGATCGCTATCTGACTCGCGGGAAAATTTCCCCCGATGATATCGTCGAAGCCGATCGCCTTTATCCCCAAGAAACTGCCCCTCTTTGGCAAGGAAGAATCCCTTTAGAAGAGGAGATGAAACAATCAGTTAAAAGCCGTTTTGATCGTCTCAAATTAGAACTTTGGTTCCTAGCGGTTGCCCATGCTGCCCAAGGTGTCATTGATTATATTAGTTATTTTTCTGCCCTAGTGGAACGTCAGGGAATTCCCGCCGGAGCAGTGTTTTTTCCCGATGGTAATCGTCTTGTGGGTAATCAAGGTTTTGATTCCCGTTTACAAGCTTGGGATAGTTTTCCCGCTTCCCTAGAATGGCATCCCATGTCCTACGCTAATTGTAACGATACTACCTGTGTAGTTAATCAGATCAAAAGAGTAGTGGCAAGCAGGGGAAATCAAACTCCTGTTATCCCAGCTTTAGCGGGTTTATGGGGACAACCCTATAACAATCGCCCCTCTTTAGAAGTGCAAATGGAAGCGATTCGCATCGCTTTTCCCACCATAGATAGTATCAGTCATTTTGCTTTTTCTTGGCAAGAACCACAATTCGATCGAGCCAGAAGATTTTGTCAAATGTAACCGCGTTTACACCTCCACTTTCACTTCCTCCACCTCTGTTTGTCCCTGTGTTGAGGGAACTATCAAAGCTGGCAGTTCTGGTTCGGCGGTTTTGAGAGTCATTGTTATATCGACGTAGTTAATCACCGCCCCTAAAATTTTCACTTCCGCTTCTATTAACTGGTCAGTTGCTTCACTCAAGAGACTAGAACGAGTTATGGCCGGGCGCGTTACCAGAATAATTCCGTCCGCTAGTTCTTCTAAGAGCAGCGCATCATTACAGCTAGACAGGGAAGGAGTATCGACAATCACCAGATCGAAACGGCCGCGAGAATCTTTGAGAATTAATTGTAATTCGCTCGATTCAATGATAGCTGCCGCTTGTTTTTGCGGACCGGGACTAGGCAAAATGGAAAGGTTTTCAATATTTGGGGCCAGACGGATCGATTTACTTTTTGCCCCGTAGTACAGTAGGGGTTCTGAGAAAGAATTAGGATCGGGAATGACTCCGATTTTTTCGGCTTTGGAAAGACTTCTCAGATCTCCTTCTACTAACAGAGTCCGTCGCCCCGCTAAAGCTGCAGCGATCGCCAGATTGTAGGCAGTGGCGGTTTTACCTTCTTCACCAGTAATACTGGTGATAACAACCACTTTCACCGTTTCGCTGCTGCCAATGCGTCGCAGGGTACTGCGTAAACGTTCGTAGTAGGGGAGATAATTGGCATCAGCATCGACGAGAATCGGCTCGATTTCCTCACCCTCTAAATTCCGGACAATCGGCAATTGTCCCAAGAGGAGTATATCCCGACTAATCAAAGCCTCCCGCAATTCTTGCGGACTGTGCAGGCGATCATCGATTACTGCTAACAGCAGGATCGTACCCAATCCAGCTAAAGTTCCCAAACCAGCACCCGCCAAGAGAATCAAGGTACGATTCTTGCGGTTAAACACCTGTTCGATCGGTTCAGCAACTGGCGGTTGGGCGACGGTGAGACTACCCACGGTTTCCGCTTCTGCGGCCTGAGCATCCACCAGAGAATTGAGAATATTCTCGTAGATACCCCGTTGAAAGGCGACGGCTTGGGTTAAACGAGCTTGCTGTAGCTGTTTATCGGGGAATCTCTCGTATTGGGAGCGCAATTGCTGTTCCTGAGTCACTAAGGATTCTAATTGTTTCAGTAAACCCTCGCGCTGAGTTTGCAGGGTGACTAATTGACCCGCTAGTTGTTGACGGGCCGTATCGAGATTACTTTGCTGACGGATGCGATTGCTGGGAATAGCGGTCAGGACACCATCTTTTCCGATCACCTCGGCGGCCCTTTTTTGTAAGAGAGACTCGTTAACTTCCTGTTGTTTACGTAATTTAACTACGGTGGGATGTTCAGGACGTAAATCCTTCTCTAGTCGCTCCAATTGGGCTTCTGTGTCCAAGATCTGCGCTCGGATACTGGCAATAATCGGGTCGGCACTAAGGGCCGAGGATGTGTAAGCCTGATCGGGGGTTAAATCGAGTTGTTTACTCAGACTATCAATTTGTCCTTGAATACCTTGCAGTGCTAGGCGAATTTCTCGCTGTTGCTGTTGACTACTGGTGATAGCGGTGAATAAACTCCCATCTTGAATCGCCAATAAATCTGAACCCTGGGTACTAATGTAGCGATAAAACTTTTCTTCGGCTCTGGTTAAATCTTTTTGGACTTCGTTAAGCCGAACACTGAGAGCTTCTATGCGGGCGCGTAACTGGGAAGTATTAATCCAGCGACTGTATTCCACCATTTCCTTCATCAAGGTTTCGAGAATTAACTCCGCCTTGGTCTGGGAATCGGCTGTTAACTCTAAAAGCACCTCTTGGGGTTGGTCGGTTGTTGTAGGCCGATTGGCATTATTGTTTTGTCCCTCCGCTTCACCCGGGAAGGTAATTTTTAAATCTTGATCGCGAATTTTAACGATCTGTTCTTGATTAAATTGCAATTTTTGGGCTGTATTGATCAATACCCGGGGAGATAGCAGTAAATCGCGATCGATAGCCCGCCCTTGTTCTTGCAGTTGGGTTCCCGTACTGGTAAAAGCGGGCGGCGGCACCCGATAGGCTAGTTGTCCTACCGCCCGATAAAAGGTAGGGGGTTTCTCCGGATCGGGGAGAAGAGCAAAGATCGCAGAACCGCCTAAACAGACGAGGAAGACGAATATTCCGACAAATTTGTTCTGATCTAGCGAGATGAGAAATCGTTTAACAATTGGTGCAGCCATAGCTTTTTAATATATTCCCAGATTTTTTACATTCTAGCGGTCAAGAGTTATTCTCGGCCTTGAAATCCTAGCTTATGAAGTTGTGTTAAGGAGTGAGACGAGCGAGTTGCCCGTCAATTATCGGAAGTTATCGAATTGATTGCTAATGTCGAGAATTGTATTGGTAAAACTGGAAATATCCCGGATGGGTTGGGTAATAATATTAAAAGCGGCGAAAATCTCCCCTAACAGGGTGCGGGTGACGATAATTACGTCCTGATCTTCTAAGGGGACATTTTGGGAGATATCTCCCCTAACTGCCGCTATCGGACTCAAAGTTTGACTGACAACTCCCCCTTTGGCACTATCAAAACGGAGCAGGGACACTTCATTGACATTAATCCGCAGGCGATCGGAAACCGGTAAACTAGCCACTACATCAAGGAAGGTACTGCCATTAGGAATCGAAACATTTCTCAGGGAAATTCCTGAAGGAATTGAGGGAGCTAAAACCCTGACGGTGATATTCTGCTGGGCGAGGGTGGTTCTAGCCACCAGTGTGCGATTATATCCCGTCTCTTGGCCGACTTCTAACTTGGAAACAATCACGGCATCACCTCCTTGCAGACGCAGATCTGGCAAGGGTTCCCCTTTAACTAAGGGAGTATAAAGGTCAAGTTTCTCCTCTAACACTGTACCATCGACTAAAACCCGACGGACAAGGATCGAACGCAGATCTGATCTAGGAGTGCCACCACCCGCCGCCAAAATTACCTGTGCTAGGGAAGTATTAGGAGCAATACTATAAAACCCCGGTCGCTGTACCTCTCCCAGAATGGTCAACTGGACGGGACGGGCAGTGGTTAAAACAGCAATGACTTCTGGTTCCTCCCGCAAGTATTTTCGCCCCAATTCGAGGCGGATTTTAGTTTGCACTTCGTCTAAAGTCAAGCCAAGTACCGGAATACGCCCTAAAATCGGCACCAGAAAATTCCCATCAGGATCCACTGGCCCCGTGGAATTAAATTCGGGAAAATCGGGAACCGAGACAGTAATTTGATCGCCGATATCGAGTCGATAGGCCTGAATTTGTCGGGATTGGGGATTATTGGGAGAGTAAACCGGAGGACTGTAGCCAGCGGGGGGAATCGTGTTTTCAGGAAAGGTGGGATTAGGCGGTTCGGGGGGTAAAAATTCCAACCCAGTTCCGGGTTGAGTCTGGGGTATGGACAAAGGACCCTGGGCCTTGAGGCTCTCGGAGTGAATTACCCATAAGAACCCTGTCAGGCTCAACCCTGATAAGGCTATAACCCCAGTTCTGAAGAAACTAACTGGCAAAAACTTGTTGAGCATTGGTGGAATCATACAGTTCTATCAATTTTTGGGTTCTAACGATGATAATTTATTTTCTGGGAGTTATCTAGTGGGAGAGGAACAAAGCAGCTATTAAGGGCTAGAAAAGTTCCTTGAGCTAGTTTGTTCAAAGAGATGGTTAGCAGCAGAAAAATTACTTTTCTTTTTTGCTCTGAGGCACGGAAGTTAATTGACTTAAGACATTTTGTTCTAAGTAACTCTGCACTTGCGTGGCGAGATTGAGAGCAAAGGGGGTGAGAGTTTGCAGTTCTTTTGTCGGGTCTAAGGGAATCATCAAGGAAACGGCTATCCAAGGTACTCTCTGTCTTTTTAATTGCGCCCATTGGTCAAGCCAATACCACACTGAGGGGTCGTAATGACCACCACCTAGCCAAGCATACCACTGCACCACGGCAAAGGTGTTTTGTGTCCAAGCCCGATAGAATCGCGCAGTGGCCTTTCCTCCTGACTGGGTGGGAATTGATAGCTCGGTTGTTTCCCCCTGATTCCAACGACTAATAGAACCGATATCCGACCATTCTAACCCCGGTTGATTTTTATAGTAAATCTGTGGCTTCAAAAGCACGGTTATCCTCTTGCCATCAGGACTTTCCACCACTTGTATCGACCATTTTCCCTCACCGATTTCACCTTGGATCCGGTCGGTGGTTTTCAGGTCAGAGAACTTGATTCCCGATTCTTGTAGGGCCAGCATTTTCTGAATATTACCGATTCTCGGTTGCTCCAGCCAAGACCACTGGCCAGAAATTAAATTGGGTAAGATACCCCCTAAAATCAAAATCAGCAGCAAGCACAACAGCAGTAAATAATTACCCGGTAGCTTTTTTTTGATTTTATCTAACACTAAACTTACCTCGGCCGGAATTTTTTGACTAATCACCCTTGTTACCTTCCTCTTGAGCTAGGGACTGTTTCCTGACTACCTCGCGATACTGCATGATTTGGAAGACCAAGAGGATGAGTAATAACATAAAGACGGAGTATAAATCGCCCCCCCAGCCATCGTGGAGTAATTTAAAGTTTTCCTCTTGTCCTGTGCCGTGAAACCAAGCTAAAAGCGCGTTACGAACGATGTTAGCTCCGACACTAATTCCAAAGGCACTGAGAAGCATAAAGCGGGTTTTACGACCGTTTTCGATAGTATCAGTCCAATGGAGCAGCAGCAGCGTGACGTAGAGACTGGTGAATAACATTTTCAGCCCGGCACAGTAGGGAGCGACTTCCACCATCCGACCTTCTACCGCTACATAAACGCCGTCAACGGAGACATCTAGGCCTGCTTGCTGGAGAATAAAACCAGCGCAAGCGGCAATAAAAACCTGTAGGGGTAAGGTATAGGGAGTAATCAGGTAGGGGATAGGATTAGGAGTCGCTAAAGCCGTTAAAAGTAGGGGAAATCCCTGTAATTTAAAACCTTCCTTTCCTTTTAACCAGAGACAGATTCCCGCTAACATAATCGGGAAAGACATACTAACCCAAAGGGAGGAGCCGAGGAGATAAAAAATCGCTCCTAGGGTTAACAAAAACGCTCCGAGGGGGTGGGAGCGATCTTCGAGGCGTTGCCATTTTTTGCGATTCTGCCAGACAATATAGGCGGCGTAGGGAAGGCCAATCAAGCCGTGGCTAAAGTATTCGTGTTCGGTGCTGATCGATTTATTCAGCCAACCATCGTACCAATGAAAGATCACTGGACCATAGATAACCGCCAAGAAAGCGATAATCAGCCAAGATTGCCGATTTTTGCGGGAGACGGGCGATAGGGAAGGACTAATACCCATAGGACAGAGCGATTTAGTGACAAATTCTGAATTTATGTTACCCGATGATCGCAGTAATCTGTTCAACTACGATTGCAATTTGCTCCTCGCTGATACCAGGGTACATGGGGAGAGAGACAATTTCTTCACAGAGAATCTCTGCATTAGGAAAGTCTCCCTGTTGATAACCCAGGTAGCGATAGGCCGGTTGCAGATGACAGGGAATCGGATAATGAATGCCAGTTTGAATACCGACGGCAGTTAATTTTTCTTGCAGTTGTTGGCGATCAACGGGACAATGGGGGAGAATGCGAATAACGTAGAGATGATAGACATGACCGGTTTCGGTTTCGTCTCGTATGGGTAAAATGCCCTTATCGGTTAAAGGAGCCAAAAGCCGGTCGTATTGTCTTGCCGCTTGATGACGGGAGCGATTCCAGCCTTCCAGATGGGGTAATTTAACGTTTAAAATGGCGGCTTGTATGCTGTCTAAACGGCTGTTAGTGCCGATATCAGTGTGAAAATACTTGCTCGGTGCGCCATAATTTCTTAAACTGCGGGCTTTTTGGCTAATTTCAGGATCATTGCTCACTAACATCCCGCCATTGCCAAAAGCGCCTAAATTTTTACTGGGATAAAAACTAAACCCCGCCGCCACACCGATGCTGCCGGCGCGATAACCTTCTCTACTGGCTAAATGGGCCTGGGCCGCATCTTCAAAGATAATCAGATTATAGCTGCGGGCAAAATCCTGTAATTGTTGGGGTGATACCATCTGTCCGTACAGGTGTACTGGGAGAATGGCGCGGGTGTTGGGGGTAATTTTTTGGGCGGCCGCCGCGAGGTCAATTAAGGCCGTATCGAGGTGACAATCAACTAAAATCGGTTTGGCTCCCGCTTGAATAACACCCATGAGGGTGGCGACAAAAGTATTAGCGGGGACTAGCACTTCATCCCCAGCACCGATGCCGTAAGCTTGTAAAGCCAGGGCAAGAGCAGCAGTGCCAGAAGCTACTCCCACAGCATACTCGACTCCGCAAGCTTGGGCGAAGGCGGTTTCAAATTCGGCTAAAGCTTGGCCTAAAACAAAATCTCCCCGGTCGATAACTGTTTGGATTGCCTCGGCAATTTTTGCTTGTAGGGGCTGATTTTGCCAAGTCAAATCGACAAAGGGAACTTTGATTAAATGGGAACTCATCTATTGCTTGTTTACGGAGACATTATTAATTATCAGGAGACTAGCATAGGTTTGAGCAAGTTGCCTAGATTTGTAGGCTCTCTTGTTCTTTCTGTCTTCTTCTCCGTGTCCTTTGTGCCTCTGTGGTTTATCCTTAATCCTGCAATTGGGTTTTTAAAGTTAGATTGGGAGTTAATCCTACTATTAAAAACGGATTTGGTCTAATCTGCGATCGCCGAAAAGATCGTGATTAATCATCGTCTTTTTCCGATATAATTGGTGATTATGAGTGATTTTCCCGCTTTAACGGCGTTAATTCTGGCTGGTGGGCAAAGTTCCCGCATGGGACGAGATAAAGCTTTGTTATCTTTTCAGGGTGTCTCTTTTCTAGAGAATACTTGTTTAATTGCCCAAGATTGTGCAGTACAAGTGTCTGTGATCACGCCTTGGCCAGAACGTTATGAACTTATCATTCCCCAATACTGCCGGATAATCAAGGAACCTCTCCCCACTAGGGGGCCTTTATTAGCCTTTGCCTTGGCATTAACTTTTGTATCAACCGATTGGGTTTTATTGCTCCCTTGCGATTTACCTTTATTAACCTCCTCAATTATGCAAGAATGGTCAAGATTATTAGCCACTGTACCAGAAAATGCCATGGCTTTGGTTCCTCGGTGCGGCAATCGTTGGGAACCTCTCTGTGCTTTTTATCATCGTCGTTGTTTAGCATCTTTGCAGACTTATATTAAGCAGGGGGGAACTTCTTTTCAAAAATGGTTAAATGTCTCCGTGGTGGAGGAATTAATCATCGATAATTCCGAGATTTTATTTAACTGTAATACCCCGGAAGATTTAGAGATAATAATAAACTCCCCAGATGTTGACAGTAAGAAACCCTAGCACAAAAGGGACTAAAAGTAAAGATATCGGCCAAGGAATGTTGGATAAATGGCGATAACCATAGTAGAGCATTCCGGTTAGATAACCGCCGGTTACACCGATAATTGCGCCGATAATATCGCCATTTATGGATAAATAGGAAGTGAGCCAAATGACGAGGGAAAAGGGCAAAATTATCAGGCCACCTAAAAATATATCACCAGTGAGACTACCATATTTATTACTTATTTTTCTGCCTAACCAACTAGATAAAGTCAGAATAATAAAAGGAAATACTGCCCAGCCTAATAACAGTAAAAACTCAGATTTAACTGTCCAGTTTTGCCAAGTCAAAGTGATAAAAACACTGCTGATGATTGCCGCCAATACCCCCGTAGCTAAAGCCTGATTACGGTTGGACTTTAAAAAAGCCTCTGCCAGACCGGTCTTGGGTTTGAGCAAAGATAAAAAAGATATTTTCAGCAAATTAAAAACAATAAAAATAGTTTTTGACCACTTGATTGATTGCCGTTGTCGATAACTTTTCTGAGAGTCTCTTAACTTATTTTCAATGGCATGATAGCGGCGAAAATTTCCCTGTTGCTTGAATTTCTTGGCCGCTATTTGGAAATCTTTTCGTGCTGCCGGCAGTTCCGAGAGTTCCTCTAGAGCCAATCCTCTTTGATAATAGAATTGGGGGTTATCTGGGTCAATGGCGATTGCTTTGCCATAAGCTTCTAGGGAGGATTGGGTGTAACCGAGTCGTTGACGGGATAAACCGAGGTAATAGTAAGCTTGGGAACAATCGGGTTTTAACTGCAAAACTTGCCGACAATCGCTTAAAACTTGCCTATCCTGCTGATTATGGTAGTAAACTTCCGCCCGTTGCAGATAGGCCTGCCAAAATTGCGGATTAATTGCGATCGCTTGCTGGTAAAATGCGATCGCTAGTTGATAATTTTTCTCTTGAGCGTAGTGCCATCCCTGTTGATAAAAATCCTCGGCACTACGGTTAAAAGTGGGTATTTCTGGGGATAAACTGCGATCATACTCTTTTCTTTTGTCTTTATCGCTCAAAACCCGATAAGCTTGTTCAGTTTCGCGAAATTTTGCCCCTGCCTCTGGATCATTGGGATTATAATCGGGGTGATATTGCCGGGCCAGACGACGAAAAGCGGCTTTTATCTGATTATTACTGGCATTACGGGGAATTTGCAGGATTTCATAGTAATTTTTCATACTTGAATGGGGGGAGAATTTTCAACTACTGAAAATTGTTGCCAATGGCTCGCCGAAACGACTATCATTGTCAATTAAATAGCTTTTATTGAGAGTCGATCGCTTATGTCTGCCTACACTGCTTCCTCCCTGAAAGCGGAACTCAACGCGCGGGGGTGGCGCTTAACTCCCCAGCGAGAGAAAATTCTGCACGTTTTCCAGAATTTACCGAAAGGCAATCATCTCAGTGCTGAGGAATTGCAGGAATTACTGGACAAACGGGGGGAAGGAATTAGTTTATCGACGATTTACCGCAGTGTTAAACTAATGTCGCGGATGGGAATTTTGCGGGAGTTAGAATTGGCCGAGGGTCATAAACACTACGAACTCAATCAACCCTATCCCCACCACCATCATCATTTGGTCTGTATTCAGTGTAATAAAACCATCGAATTTAACAATGATTCTATTCTCAAACACAGTCTCAAACAGTGTGAGAAAGAGGGTTTTCAATTAATTGACTGTCAGTTAACGGTGATGGCCATCTGTCCGGAAGCTTTGCGGATGGGTTGGCCGTCGGGAATACCGAGTAATTGGGGTTGTACCCGTTCGCTGGTGGATACTCGTTTCCAAAACTGCGAGATTCCCGAATCAAAGGAACCGGAACCAGAAAACTAGACATCTAAGCGGACATTCCCAACTGAAAACCGAGAGCTTTTTTCTGCATTAATTGGAAAATATTATAAAAGCCGTTGGCGCGGGAAGGAGTAAGACTGACTTTTAAGCCGGTTTCTTCGATAAAATCCGGGGTGACTTGCAGGATTTCCGTGGGAGTCAGTCCATTTAACCCCTCAATTAACAAAGCAACTAAACCCTTGACTAATTGCGCGTCGGAATCGCCTTTGTACCAAACCTGGCCATTTTCGAGGTCGGCAGTGATATAAACTTGGGATACACAGCCATGAACTTTATTAGCGGGTATTTTGGCAGATTCTGGTATTGGTTCTAGTTTTTTAGCAAAAGCTAGTAATTGTTCGTATTTTTGCTTAGGATCGGTACGACGTTTGAGGCGTTCGACGATGCGATCGAGATTAGACGGGAGCATATTGCGAGTTAAAATAAGAAAAAATTAGCCAATAGCTTTTTTATATTAGCATTCTCGCGGAAGTTGAGTGCTGTGGTTATCGCGGCTAGGACTGCCTTGGTCAGAGGGTCTGGAGGCTATCTGCTAGAATTGGCATCAATCAAACACCACGCTTGCAGGGGCATTCATCCGATATTTTAGGTAAATTCCAGAAAAAAACCACCCTAAACCCCGCATTTGTCAAGTATTTTAAATAATTCTTAATATTTCTTTCCGTTTTGCTCTCTGGCTCTCGTCCGGCTTCTCGACGGAATCGCTAAAATGATCAGGGGTGTTTTAGAGGCACGTCTATGAATGAACCGGTAACTCTTGAGGATATTTACCAGCTATTCCGCGCTTCCGCCGAGGAATATGATCGCCGGGCTGAGGAATATGATCGCCGGGCTGCCCAATCCAAGGCGGAATATGATCGCCTGGTTGCCGAATCCAAGGCGGAATATGATCGCCATAGAGTCGAAATAGAGAACCTCCTGGCCGAATCTAAACTAGAAAGCGATCGCTCGATGGCAGAACTGAAACGCACCGTAGAACGAACCAGCAAAGCGGTAGATAGTCTCACCACTCGCTGGGGTCGATTTGTGGAAGAATTGGTAGAACCGGCGGTTTTACGGCTTTTTCAGGAAAAAGGCATTGATATTAAGGAAGTTTATCCCCGCGCTAGAGTCAAGCGTCAGGGCATCGCCATGGAAATTGATATTCTAGCGGTAGATGATACCGATCTCGTGGTGGTGGAATGTAAATCTAGATTATCTAAAGATGATGTGGATGAATTTATCGAAAAATTGACCCGCTTTAAAATCGCTTTTCCCCATTATCAAAACTATCAAGCTTACGGTGCGGTGGCGGGAATTGAAATCAACGAGGGGATCGATCGATACGCTTATAAAAAAGGTCTATTTGTGATTAAACCCTCCGGGGATACGGTGGCCATTATTAATGATGCCGACTTTCAACCGAATACTTGGTAATTTCCCTAGTCAGAACAATTGCTATGGTTAACCTTTCCTACAATAAAAATCGCCTTCTTCCCAGTGCCGAAGAATTACCCTGTTCTGACGAAACAGCCGTGGATAACCAGTTACAGAACGATATTCCCAATCTATTACTCAGTTTACTAGCATTTATTTGGGCGGAGCGGGATGATTGGTATTTTGGTGCTGACAGGGGGACAAGCAAGCTGAAAAGCTTATGTAGCATGGAATACAGATACAGACTCCAAAAAAAGATAAGTCATATTTACCATATATGACCTAAATAACGAAAATGATAAGTGAACTATACCAGAAAGTGTTAGAAA
>NZ_JBLZRT010000177.1:0-19342 GCF_048564745.1 Microcystis sp. | reverse complement strand
TGCCAGACAATTCGGCGGTGGATTGACGAAATAACTGCCTATTTTGATAACCGAACAACCCAGGGAACAGTGGAAGGAATTAATAATAAACTGAAGGTGATTAAAAGGAGAGGCTATGGATTTAGAAACTTTAAAAACTTTCGTCTTAGATGTTTATTAAATTGGCATTTTGCTAGTTGATTTTACATGGTAAGTTCGGAAGAACCATCTTACCTAATCAGATTTTCAGAGGTCGGGATATAATTGATTGTCATAAAAGATGATAAAAGCCTCAAAAGTAGTAACTTTTTCTGACAATTTATCCTGTAATTAAAACAGACAAAAGAGAGAAATAAATTCTCTCTTCTGCTCGTGAAAATTATGCCAATTTTTAGATAACCGAGGGGAATTTATTCTATTTGTAATTGGCTCTCGTGTCTTTAACCGCCGCCCAAAAAAATAGGGCTGTTAATGGTATGCTTGCCGCTAGAATTAGGCCAGTGGTGGTATTGCCTAAATCCGGTTCTCCCGAACTAATTTCAAAGACACAACCCACACCAGCGATTGCTGCAATACAGGATAATAACAATAAAACGCCGCTTTTCGGGGTCATCTTCACTCCTCACCTAAATTAACTAATGCCTTTATTTTGTCACTTTCTCGACCGGTTTCACCGCTTGCACGGAAAAACCGTGTTTTTTTAATTCTTCATTGAGTGCCAAATCGTTATCTACTCTGTCCACGAACATGACACCATTAAGATGGTCCATTTCGTGTTGAATTACCCGCGCTAGTAAACCGTTAGCTTGCAGTTTTCGTGGTTTCCCCTGTTCATCTTTATAACTCACTTCGATCGCTTGGGGACGGATGACATCTAAAAACACATCGGGAATACTCAAACAACCCTCTTCCGCTTTGCACAATTCCCGACTATAACCGATAATTTGGGGATTAATCAGAATTAGGGGCGGATTTTCTGGTTTATCGGGTTCACAATCGATGACAATCAACTGTTTATTGACTGCCACTTGCGGAGCCGCTAAACCGATACCATTGGAACTATACATAGTTTGCAGCATTTCTCTGGCTAATTGGCGAATGCTGTCATCGACTTTAGCAATCCGCTTGGCCGGTTGACGCAAGACTCGATCGCCGAGATAATGCAGTTCTAAAGGGGGTTTTTCTAATTTGCGTTTTTCTACGGTAATAGTGGCGTTCATAAACTTAATTATCGATGGGATGACACAATGTTGATCTTAGTCACTAGCTCTGGGGCATTTCTCAGGAAAAGGGAGAAAAAAGCACCGACTCTTCATAAAATTTTACACCGATCACACACAGTTCGTCCATATCAGGGGGTGGGAAGTGGGAAAGTGGGGAGATTTTTCAGTTATCAGTAATCAGTAATCAGTGGGGGAGTGGGGAGAAGGGAGAAAAAAGCTGATTGTAACCAGCTACTTATTAGTAATTGGTATTCCTAACCATTGGCTCAATTCCGCTGCTAACCATTCAATTTCGGGTTTACTCAGATAGGCTTTTATCTTACTGCTAATAGTATATTCTTTAGTCCCCGCCCAAATAGTTAAAGCCATCGGCACATAAACTTGATCACCATCACCATCTTTGGTATGATAACTATCAGCTTTCACCAGTTTATTAATATGTTGCCTTGCCATTTTCTTTTTGCCTGGAAGTGTAAAACCAAAAATTCGCTGAATGGCAATAATTTCTTGACTATCAATAGTGATAATTTCCTCCCCTTTGAGACAATAAATAATCTGGTAAAGCATTCCTAAACCCACATACCAAAAGGGCAAGGAAAAGAGCAGAAAAAACCAACTCATCCACAGAGGAATAGAAACGGCTCCTCCTGTCCATACTAATAAAAAAGAATTCCAAGCGATGGCAAAGGTGCCAAGATAAATTAATTTAGGGGTAAAACCTTCGGGAGGTAAAGATATTTTAATTTTCTCCTCATTTTTTTGCAACTGTACCCGACTCCCTGCGGGTTTTTCAAGGTTAGAGGAAGTTAATTGCATTTCGTGGAGAGTATTTAAAGCTTGATTTGCTGCCTGTGCTGAAACAAACCTTTTTTCGAGACTAGGTTCGATTAACTGTCCTAACCAATGAACAAAAGCAGGGCTTAAATTAGCTAAATTATTTAATTGAATTTTGCCATCTTTTTGGGGTAAATCGGCGGGATGAATGCCTGTAGCTAGATAGATTAAAGTGGCTCCTAAACTGTATAAATCAGAAGCGGCAACGGTGCGACCACCAAATTGTTCGGGGGGCATATAACCGTAGGTTCCGACAATAGTTAAAGTGGCCTGTTCCTGTTGAGCAACAGTCTGGACAGAACCAAAATCAATTAAATAAACATTACCGATACTATGACCCGATCGATCTTTTAGTAAAATATTACTAGGTTTCAAATCTCGGTGGATAATTGGCGGGTTAAGTCCATGGAGATAAATTAAAATACCTAGGATAGATTTAGCTAATTCTTGCAGGTCTGATTCACTAAATTTGCGGCCATTTTCTATCTGTTCCTTGAGAGATTTAGCCTCGATATAACTCTGAACAAGGGCAAAACCTTGATAGGTATCGGTGCGAACTTCAAAATAGTCGATATATTCAGGAATCGAGCGACAATCTAGATGTTTAAGAGTTTCGGCCTCCCGTTCAAAAAGTTTTAAATCTGTCCATTCAAAATCGGGACTGAAGATTAATAATTTGACGACAACAGTAGCGCCCGTTTTTAGATCTTGGGACAGAAACGTGCGTCTTCCGGTTTGTTTACCTAACTGACTTTGAATTTGGTATCGATCGCCTAAAATTTGCCCTGGCAGCATACAATATATTCCTAGGATAATCCTACTTCTAGGCTAATCGAGAAATTTCTCAACCGCAAGCTAAGAAAACGGAAGTTTGACCGAATCATCAAAACTTCAGCATCTCCGATGATAATTGCGGCGAAATTCAATTATATCGCCCGTTTTTTGTTAGTCTCTGGACTGAGGGAGGTATTTTTTCAGGTTAAAAGAGAAAATAGGCATCTAAAAAAAGGACCTCTCTCGGTCTGGGAGTTTTTAGTACAAATGTTCGGAATAGCAACTGCGGCGCTGCCATGTAGTCTGAAGGCGTAATTTAGACAGTCAACAGCTTAGGGGACAAGGGAGCAGTCAGTTTAATTCTGATCGAGGTGGAGTTTCCTGATATAGTTTTAAAAGCAGTCGGTTCAAGACAAAAAGACATGGTTACTAGGGGCGAACGAGGAGTAGAAGTGAGGAAAAACGAGAACTTTTCTCTGGCTTCCTATCTGGAGGAAAAGCGGTTGATTGTCGAGTCAGCTTTAGATAGCTCTTTAGTTATCGGCAATCCCGCCAAAATCTACGAGGCGATGCGCTATTCTCTCCTCGCTGGTGGCAAACGTCTGCGGCCGATTTTATGTCTGGCTACCTGTGAATTGATGGGGGGTTCCCTAGAGATGGCTTTACCCACCGCTTGCGCCCTAGAAATGATACACACTATGTCATTAATTCATGACGATTTACCCGCCATGGATAACGATGATTACCGACGCGGGAAATTAACCAATCACAAGGTTTTTGGCGAAGATATCGCTATTTTAGCTGGGGATGGTCTCCTGGCCTACGCTTTCGAGTATGTGGCTACCCAGACTCGTAATGTACCTCCCCTACAGATTTTAGAGGTAATTGCCCGTTTAGGTCGCACGGTCGGGGCAGCGGGTTTGGTGGGAGGTCAGGTTTTAGACTTGGAATCCGAAGGAAAACCGGATATTTCGGCAGAAACTCTCAGTTTTATCCATACTCAGAAAACCGGCGCCCTGTTGGAGACTTCTGTGGTGTCGGGGGCAGTTTTAGCGGGGGCAAAAGGGGAAGATATAGCTAAATTAGCCCGTTATGCCCAAAATATTGGCTTGGCTTTCCAAATTATCGATGATGTTCTCGATATCACGGCGACAAAGGAGGAATTGGGTAAAACCGCCGGTAAGGATCTACAGGCACAAAAAGCCACCTATCCTAGTCTCTGGGGGATAGAAGGGTCCCGCCAGCAAGCTCAACAGTTAATAGATAGTGCCATCAATGAATTGAGTGGCTACGATGAGGCCGCCGAACCTTTACGGGCCATCGCCGAGTATATTGTTAATCGTAAAAATTAAATTAAACGAATGAGATTATGCAGGACTTCGAGCAGGTGTTACACAATCAAATACTGCTAGTCTCTCTTTTAGCTTGTTTCACTGCCCAGGGACTAAAAGCGCTGATTGAGTTAATCCGCGATGGTAAGGTGAGTCTGCGCTATCTAGTCTCGTCGGGGGGAATGCCTAGCGCTCACTCGGCACTGGTGGGGGCCTTGGCTACTGGGGTAGGATTACAGATGGGTTGGTCTAGTGCCGAATTTGCAATCGCTGCGCTTTTTGCGGTTATTGTTATGTATGATGCGGCCGGAGTGCGTCAGGCAGCAGGAAAACAGGCCCGGATTCTCAATCAAATTATCGATGAAATGTTCCAGGAGGGCAAGGAATTTAACGAGGAACGTTTAAAGGAATTAATTGGTCATACTCCTTTTCAGGTGCTGGTCGGTTTAAGTTTGGGTATCGGTATCGCCATGGTGCTACTCTGTCGTTAATTGAGGTGTTTTCTGGGGTTGAGATAAACTAGATTTAATCACTGAAAATCTGGGGTAATCACTTATGTTACAATCCCCAAAAATTGAAGGCTTTCGCGGTTTTCCCTTCTCGTTTATGCGTGGAAGGAAGAAGAATAGCATTGACATCCTCACCGTCCGTTTACGGCGGTGAGGATGTCAAACCTCTTGTGTAATCAGGAAACGGCGGTTTGATATTGGGGTAATTGTTTTGCAAGCACCATCCAAGCGTTTAGCTAATCTCAAACCTCTAATACTAAATCCGTTGAGTATAGGCTACTTATAAAAGAGGGGCAAAAGGCAAAAGGGGGAATAAATAATCAGTTTTTAATAACTGGATTTAGTATAACACCTCAAGTTTTAGCTATTTTAGCTACCGTGGCTAAAGGACAAGCTACAGTGGTCAGTACCTGAAAGTGTAGGTAGGGTTTGCTGAAAAAGGCCTAGGGTGGGTTCAGGTAGAAGGCTCCGAGGCTGCGAGGTAGGAGTTTCAGGCTTTGTTGCCCTCCTTTTTTGTACCAGTTTGCGTACTAAAAAAAAGGATAATGCCAGGTTTTTGAAATTCCCAATCCTGTTTTATGCCACTAACATCGGATTTTAACAGGTCAAAAGCCTTATTTTAAAAGGGTTTTACCATTATTCAGCAAGCCCTAGTCAGGAGGGAGGCTAAATAGTAATTGTGTATCATGATCTGGCGCCACTTTGAATGCCAAAGCAGACACTTCAAGATTGCCAGCAGCAATATATATCTTTGAGAAGCCAGCCTTTTGCAAGGCTTTCAACAACGATTTATGTGTAAAACCGGTCTTATGAGCAAAAAAGTCTTTTTTACTGCGCTCGATTTCAACGCTATAACCGTAAAGGACATCTAGAACCATAATTGGCCCTGCCGGTGATTGATACAGGACATCATCAATATCTAAACCCCTGTCAATTGTGATCCGCATCAGTTCCTGGATGTCCGGAACCCGAATATGTGCAAAACCGCCGTCCTTAAGTACGTGTAGGAACCCAGCTAGGACTCTCTGTACATCGTGTCGGTAGTAGTGTTCAAGGTTATGTGAGCAGTAAACAGCGTCAAACTGACCACTTTCAAGGGTGGTAAGATTACGCGCATCGCACACAATATCTGGTGAACCTTTCGGGTCAATATCGAGCAGCAAGTGTTCAAATTCTGAATATTGGGGCGGAAGCGGAATCGCCTTGCTGTTGCCACCTACGTTTAGAACTTTTTTCATCTCCAGCCTTTGTTGGTAAACCTAACTGAGGATCATACGGAAAGTTTCCGCATATCACACCAAATACACATTTTTTTAAGAATCTTTCTGTCTATTAACAGAGCGATCGCAAGAAAATTTCCCGATAAAATGACAATGAGCCTGTTATGCCGATTGGGAATAGGGAAGTGGGGAGCGCCGGAGCAGGGAAATTCAACTAAAACCCTAAAACGCAATACCCAACCGCCAAAACCTAAAGCTCAACAGTTAAACCCTAACAGCTAACGCACCGATCGAGCGCTCAATCATTATTATAGAGACAGTAACAAATATTTATGAAACTTCATGCTTATTAATCGCCTTGGCATCGATCGCGGGAAAAAATTCCTTAAAGAGAGTATCTTGTTCGGAAATGACCCTAATCCCGAATTAATTGGCATTTTAGGGGTTTATTTCGTGCAAGGCATTCTCGGACTCTCCCGATTAGCGGTTAGCTTCTTTTTAAAAGACGATTTGGCCTTGAGTCCCTCCCAGATGGGGGCATTAATCGGAGTGGCGGCGATTCCTTGGGTGATTAAACCAGCTTTTGGCTTTCTTTCGGATGGTTTGCCTATTTTCGGCTATCGTCGTCGGCCCTACCTAATTTTATCGGGAATTCTCGGGGTTTTAGCTTGGTTGGCCCTAGCCACTGTGGTGGAGAATGCTTGGCAAGCGATGGCCGCGATCCTGCTTGGTTCCCTTTCTGTCACTATTAGCGATGTCATCGTCGATTCTTTGGTAGTAGAAAGGGCCCGCAGAGAGTCCTTCACTCAATCCGGCTCTCTACAGTCCTTAACTTGGGGAATATCGGCGCTAGGCGGCTTAATTACAGCTTATCTCGGTGGTTGGTTACTGGCACACCTCGGCACTCGTCCTGTCTTCGCTCTTACGGCTATTTTTCCCCTGATTGCCTCAGCCATGGCGTTTTTAATTACAGAGGAAAAAATCAAGAATAACAATGACTCACAATCCACGCCCAAAGTCAAGGAGCAAATCGGGCAATTATGGTCAGCAATTAGACAAAAATCAATTTTATTACCCACTGCCTTTATTTTTCTCTGGCAGGCTACCCCTAGCGCCGATTCTGCCTTTTTCTACTTCACCACCAACGAGTTAGGATTTGAACCGGAATTTTTAGGACGAGTGCGCTTAGTCACCAGTTTAGCCTCGATCCTGGGCATCTGGGTATATCAACGGTTTTTAAAAGCGATTTCCTTTCGTTTAATTTTGGGTTGGAGTACGGTGATTTCTGCGCTTTTAGGGATGACTACCCTACTCTTAGTTACCCATACTAATCGAGCGCTCGGTATTGACGATCATTGGTTTAGTTTGGGGGATAGTCTCATCCTCACCGTCATGGGACAAATTGCCTTTTTACCCGTCTTAATTTTATCGGCCCGTCTTTGTCCGGTGGGCATTGAAGCATCTCTATTCGCTTTATTAATGTCTATCTGGAATATGTCGGGATTAGTTTCCCAAGAAATCGGCGCTTTATTAACCCATTGGTTGGGAGTCACCGAAACTAATTTTGATAACCTTTGGTTATTGGTAGTGATTACTAATCTCTCTACTCTCCTACCTTTACCCCTAATTAAATGGCTACCTTCTACGGATCCGCAATCTCAGGAAGTCAAGAAAACTTTTCCCCCTGCAGAAGTCTTTGAACATCATGTTACTGGTTCTTTAGCTGAACCCGGTTTTATTCCTGAACTTGTCCCCGAATTAATCGACACAAGAGATTGACAGTTCAGAAAACGGGTTTCTTTAAAAAACCCGTTTTCTCAGTTGATGAAATAAGCTAAAATCGAATCAACTCGTTGCCCTCGCCTTATGTTTTCTATCCAAACTACCTACACTCAAGCTCAAGAAAATTTAGCGAGCCTTCTGGATCGATTGGAAAGCGAGAATAGTATGGCGATTATTACTCGCCCTGGTCATAAAGATATGGCACTATTAAGCGCAGAGGAATTAACTGGCTTATTAGAAACCGTTTATCTTTTGCGATCGCCTGCGAATGCTCGAAAGTTATTGGCAGCACTGGAACGTTCAATGGAGAGGGACGTTCAAACAATACCGGGACAGACAGTTACAGAACTTTGTCAGGAGTTAGGAATTGAACGCCAAGAGTAGGGCAATTGTCTTTGACAGTTAATTTCGAGAAGATTTAAGATGGTGGTACAAAACAGATAAAAAAATCGCCTTTCTCCTACTCGATCTCGTAGAATCTGTCACCGCCGATCCCTTTACTGGAATAGGCAAACCAGAACCCATAAAGTATCTTGAAGCTAATACTTGGTCACGCCGAATTACCACAGAACACCGTCTAGTCTATCGAGTCAAAGATGACCGCATTGAGTTTTTAGCAGCACGATATCACTATACTTAAACAGCTTATGTATTCCAGAAAACGGGTTTCTCAAAGAAATCCGTTTTCTTCTCAAAGAAACCCCTTTTCTATGACACGGATTGGGGAACTAATTAAGCTTTGTCGCTGTCTGGCTTTGGCGTTAACTGGCGTTTAACCAATGCACCCAAGCCTAACAATCCTAAACCTAATACAGTACTCGGTTCAGGAACGGTGTTGACAGTGACGAATTCAGTGGTAGTATCGAGCGCACCGGCGAATGTCCCGACTTTGCCGCCAGGAAATTGCAGACTGGGATCGACGGGATAGAGCTCAGTTCCACCTGACGCGCCGTAGAAAGTTGTGCCATTGCTGGAAGCTATCCCGTCAGAATCAAAAAAGTTGCCGATATCGCTGCCCAGTACATAAACTAACCCGAAGAAGTCAGGCAGCCCGTGGGAGAAGGCGGGGACGAGGGAGTTGCCAGAGAATGACATCATGTAGTCGGTGACTTCACCATCCAAGAAGTGAATAAAACCATCATTATTTAAATCTTCGCCGGTAAACATCCCGGTGATGGTAGCACCTTCGGAGTAGCCACCTTGGAAGAAGTTGAAGGAAGCGGCGCTGGCGGGGAGGACAGTCAGTACAGCGATCGCGCTAACTGTGCCAGCGAAGACAACACCAGCCAGAGAGATAGATTTGAAGTTAGTTGTAAAATTCATGGGCAATTTTGGGCAAATTCCACCAGCATTTTACCCCCCCCCCGATTTTGTCAAATATCACTTTTTTATCGATTGCATAGATGTATAGAGTTTTATCTATACTCCAGAAAACGGGTTTCTTTGAGAAACCCGTTTTCTCAGTGCGATCGCTTGTGGAAGATCGGGTTTGGGATATTTGTAATCTTTGATACAAATCTCTCGATCATCTGTTCTTAAGATTAAGGCTGGTGTTGCTAATTGATCGGGAAAGAGGCCGGCGCAAGCAGATAAAAACCGCAGAGAAGCTTGTGCCGTGGGATCAAAATTATTAAGCGGAGAATAGCCTCTGACCGGAATTCAACATCAAAATCAGTAGGAAACTTGTCATCGCCTAAGTAAAGTAACCCTTCATCCACGACACAGCAAAATAGGAAAAATACTTATGAGTTATGGAACCCGTGTTCAAGCTATCTCTCAAGTAACGGATCGTAAACCCCTACCCAGCAAAATTCCTCAACGTTTAGAGGCCCTCTGGGCAACCGATGTCTTTACCCTGAGCAAAATGCAGGCCAGTCTTCCCAAAGACGTATTCAAGTCGGTCAAAAACACGATTTTAACCGGGGGAAAATTAGACGTTTCCATCGCCAGTGCGGTAGCGGCAGCGATGAAGGATTGGGCCACGTCCAAAGGGGCGCTGTACTATGCTCACGTCTTCTATCCGATGACTAACGCCACCGCCGAAAAACACGATGGTTTTATCTCTGTGCAGAGCGACGGTTCGGTGATCACGGAATTTACGGGCAAAGTCTTAGTACAGGGAGAACCGGACGGGTCTTCCTTTCCTAACGGCGGACTTCGCTCCACCTTTGAAGCGCGGGGTTACACCGCTTGGGATGTCACCAGTCCCGCCTACGTTATGGAGACGGATAATGGTGTCACCCTGTGTATCCCCACGGTTTTTATCTCTTGGACAGGAGAGGCCCTCGACAAAAAAACGCCGCTTTTACGCTCGATTTCATCGATGAGTAAAGCCGCCACCAGGGTGCTGAAGCTCTTAGGACATACGGAAGTCGCCCCCGTTAACTCCAGCTGCGGCGCTGAACAGGAATATTTCCTAGTCGATGCTCATTTTGCCCATAGTCGCCCCGATTTACTGCTCACCGGTCGCACCCTATTTGGTAAACCCGCCGCCAAGGGTCAACAGTTCGACGATCATTATTTTGGCGCGATTCCCGAACGGGTTCAGGTGTTTATGCAGGAAGTAGAGGAAAGAATGTATCGCCTCGGCATTCCAGCTAAAACCCGCCATAATGAAGTCGCCCCCGGACAGTTCGAGATTGCGCCCTTTTTCGAGGCTGCTAACGTGGCCAGTGACCATCAGCAGTTAATTATGACTTTGCTGAAAAGTACGGCTAAAAAACACGGTTTTGTTTGCCTACTGCATGAAAAACCCTTTGCGGGAATTAATGGTTCGGGAAAACACGTTAACTGGTCCGTCGGCAACGCCACCCAGGGCAATCTGTTGGATCCGGGCGATACTCCCCACGCTAATATGCAGTTTTTGTTATTCTGTGGGGCGGTGATTCGTGGCGTTCACAAGTACGGGGCGCTTTTACGCGCAGTGGTGGCTACTGCCAGCAATGACCACCGTTTGGGGGCAAATGAAGCTCCTCCCGCCATTATTTCCGTATATTTGGGCAGCCAGTTAGAAAAGGTATTCGACCAAATTAGCCAAGGCCGAATTGAGGGTTCTGATGCCCCGGGGTTGATGGATCTGGGTGTCGATACCCTGCCGGTATTCCCCAAGGATCCTGGCGATCGCAATCGTACCTCTCCTTTTGCTTTTACGGGCAATCGCTTTGAATTCCGCGCTGTGGGTTCTAATCAGTCAGTTTCTGGGCCGCTGGTGGCGATGAACACGATTCTAGCCGATTCCCTGACTTGGGTGGCGGATAACTTAGAAAGCCGGATGAAAGCTGGGGAAGACCTCAAGACTGCTGCCCAGGGTGTTCTCAAGGAGATCATGGACAAACACAGAAATGTGATCTTCGGAGGTAACGGATATTCCCCGGAATGGCACAAAATGGCGGTAGAAGAGCGCGGTTTGGCTAATCTCCGCACCACCGCCGATGCTTTACCCGTGCTGAAAGCCGATTATATTGAAGAACTGTTTACCCGCATGGGTGTGTTTACCCCCGTTGAACTGGAAAGTCGTTTCGATGTCTATGCGGAACAGTATTTACTGGCCATCGAAGTGGAGGCGAAACTGGTGGTAAGTATGGCTAAAACGATTATTTATCCCGCTGCTGTTCGCTACTTGTCGGAATTGTCTTCAGCGATCTCTAATGCGGCGGCGATCGGCATCGAGATCAATAAGGAAAACGCCCAAACCCTCTCGAATCTGATTAAGTTAATGATGGATAGCGTTGGTAAACTGAGTGAGGCCATTGCTAAACACGATTTTGACTCGATCGAGGAACATATGCAGTATTCCGCTCAAACAATCCGTCCCTTGATGGATAAGGTGCGCGAATATGCTGACACGCTGGAAGGGGAAGTGGCCGACAATTTCTGGCCGCTACCTACCTATCAGGAAATGTTGTTTGTTAAATAACACGACGGCAAGGAGGGGGTAAATAGGCTGAAAAAATGATTAGCCACCCCCTTCTTTTTATCTCTGGTAGTTTTAAGTTATGTTAAGAAAAGTAAATATAAACTTAAAACTACCATGGTATTAACTCCGACAATTGGCGAAAAATCCTATAATCGTCAGGATTGGCAAAAAGGCTATCAATCCCAACCTAACGAGTACGATTACGAGGTAGAAGACATCGAGGGGCAAATTCCCCCCGATTTACAGGGTACAGTCTTTAAAAACGGCCCCGGTTTACTCGATATCGCTGGCACTGCGATCGCTCATCCCTTTGATGGGGATGGTATGATCAGCGCGATTAGCTTCAATCATGGGCGCGTACATTATCGTAATCGTTTTGTGAAAACCGAGGGTTATCTCCGGGAACAGAAAGCGGGAAAACCCCTTTATCGCGGTGTTTTCGGCACGAAAAAACCGGGGGGAATTTTCGGCAATGCTTTTGATTTGCGTCTGAAAAATATTGCTAATACTAATGTTATCTACTGGGGTGATAAATTACTGGCACTTTGGGAAGCGGCCGAACCCCATCGCCTCGATGCTAAAACCCTTGATACTATTGGTTTAGACTATCTCGATGGTATCTTGGAAAAAGGCGATTCTTTTGCCGCTCATCCTCGCATCGATCCCGCTTGTATCTTCGATAATCATCAACCTTGTCTGGTAAATTTTGCCATTAAAACGGGTTTGTCGAGTGCCATTACTCTCTACGAAATTAGTCCCACGGGTAAGTTATTACGTCGTCATACCCACAGTGTACCGGGCTTTTGTTTTATCCACGATTTTGTTATTACTCCCCACTACGCCATCTTTTTCCAAAACCCGGTTGGTTATAATCCTTTTCCCTTTCTTTTTGGGTTAAAAGGTGCGGGAGAATGCGTCATTAATCAACCGGACAAGTTAACTAAGATTATTATTATCCCCCGGGATCCTAACAAAGGAGAAGTGAAAGTTTTAGAAACTCCATCAGGTTTTGTCTTCCATCATAGCAATGCTTTTGAACAACTTGCCCCGAGCTACGTCGAAGGGGGGGAGAAAATTTATATTGATTCTATTTGTTATCAATCCCTACCACAACTGGATTCAAATAGCAATTTTCAATCGGTAGATTTTGATAGTTTAGCTCCAGGACATCTGTGGCGATTTACACTAAATTTATCAGAAAATACCGTTACAAGAGAATGTATTCTAGAGCATTGTTGTGAGTTTCCCAGCATTAATCCTGCAAAAGTTGGTCGAGATTACCGTTATTTATACATCGCTGCCACTCATCATGCCACTGGTAATGCTCCTTTGCAAGCAATCTTAAAACTGGACTTATTAACGGGAGAAAAACAATTACATTCTTTTGCTCCCCGGGGATTTGCGGGTGAACCAATTTTTGTGCCTAAACCCGATGGAATTGCTGAAGATGATGGTTGGTTATTGGTAGTCACCTACGATGCAGCCAATCATCGATCGAATATGGTAATCTTAGATGCTAAAGATATCACTAATTCCCTAGGGGTTATCCATCTTAAACATCATATTCCCTACGGGTTACACGGTAGTTGGACCGGACAATGTTTTTAAGTTAATTGTCTAGGGGTGGATTGAAAACCCACCTTGACTAAACTTTACTCTTGAGAGCCTTCTTGTAGTAGCCAAAAACCGGCGAAGGATTCCGATTCAGGGTTAGATTGAACGGCTAAAAAATGCAGATCATTGGCTTTTTGTTTAGCTTCTTCAAAATTTTTGGCTTCGGTTAAAGTCTCGGTATTAGTGACATTGACGAGAATCCAACTATCACTAGCACCCGTTTCTAAACGTAGCACGGGACGGGAACTGGTTTCTAACTTTAAATAGGCCATTTCTAACCCTGACATCCAACCAGCTAGGGGTAAAGCGCGGGGGGAAAAAATAACTAAACCGGGGATTTTTAGATTCTCATCTAATCCCATCCCTAGTATAGGCAAATTTTCTCCGAAGCTAATATCCCAATCTTTTAAATCATTAAAAGAAGACAATTCTAGCGTGACAAAAGCCCATTTATCTGCCTTATCTCCCCGGACAGCATCGGGAAGGGGAACAGCATTTAAAGGAGGATAATTCACGGAAGCGGTTTTAGTTAAATTTTGATCATAACCAACTTCTTGGGGGTAGAAATTAACCATTCTTTCTTCTATCCATCTCGTTAAAGCATGAGTGCGACGACTAGGGGAAGCGGGAATACCGATATCCTCACAAGCTTTGCTAATCATGTTATTCATCTGACGACGGAAAAAGCGAATTTTTTTGGGAGTTACTCCCGCTGCCTTGATAGCTGCAGTAATTGCCTCTGATAACCATTGGGAATTAACCATCGTATTAGGACAATAACTGGCATATTTAAATATTGTATCGGAGGAGCGATCGATTGTTGCCGGAGTTTCACAGATTAATAATTCCCATCTTTTTTTATTATTTTCATCCACCACCGGCCGCGAATAAAAATCAAGTTCCCAAATAGTCATATTTTTTTCAGTTATCAGTTATCAGTTATCAGTTATCAGATTTGAGTTTTAAGTGAACAATATTAAGTGGCAAGTTCCGAGATGTCTTTTCACTGATTACTGCTCACTGTTTACTGTTTACTGCTCACTGAAAAATCCCCTATCCCCGACAACAGTACGAACGCGGTAGATAGGACGTTTTTGGGATTCATGGTAAGTTCGCATCAAAATTTCTGCCAAAAGACCAAAACAGAGTAATTGTACCCCAGTTAAAAAGAATAACACGGCCAGGATTAACAAAGGTCGATCGCCGATGTCTTGTCCGAAACCGAGTTTGAGAATAGTCAGATAAGTGCCTAAAATAATCCCCACTACCATCGATAACAGTCCATAGAGTCCAAAAATGTGCATCGGACGGGTGAGGAACTTTTTCATAAAAAAGACAGTAAATAAGTCCATAATCACGCGAATTGTGCGATCTAAACCATATTTACTCTGTCCGAACCGTCTAGCGTGGTGATTAACGGGAATTTCGGTTATTTTTGCCCCTTCAATAAAAGCTAACGCGGGTAAAAAGCGATGTAATTCCCCGTAGAGATTCATATCGGCGATTAATTCGGCTCGATAGGCTTTCAAAGAACAACCGTAGTCCTGTAATTTGACCCCTGTTACCTTTGCTATCAGCCAATTAGCTATTTTTGAGGGTAAAAGCCGTTTTACCTGGTCATCTTGGCGATTTTTGCGCCAGCCACTCACTAGGTCATAACCTTCCTCTAATTTGGCCAATAATAGGGGTATATCATTGGGATCGTTCTGTAAATCGCCGTCAAGGGTAACGATGACCTGTCCCGTGGCATAATTAAATCCGGCAGCCATGGCGGGGGTTTGTCCGTAGTTGCGTCGCAATATTACCGCCTTGAGATCATCGCGATTTTTAGCTAAATTAGTTAAAACCTCGGTGGAACCGTCCTTAGAACCGTCGTCAACACAGATAATCTCGTAGTTAATTTGATAAGAACGCAAAATCGAGGCGATACTCTCCACGAGATGGGGAATACTGTCCACTTCGTTATAAATGGGAACCACTACCGATAAAGTCTGGATGGCAGCCTGCGAGTTTGGTTCGTTGACACTGATGGACGGTGTAATCGGGTACATAGTTGACTGACGCGGGGACGTTTTGGGGCGATTGTATCACAATTCAGTTATCAGTTATCAGTTATCAGTTATCAGTCATCAGATGTGATTTGTCAGTTCACTGATTACTGTTTACTGTTCACTGTCCACTGTTCCCTGAAAATACCCCCCACTTCCCACTTCCCACTTCCCATTATCCACTCCCTGTTCCCTGTTCACTGTTCCCTGTGTGCTTTTTGGCTAAAATTGCCTGACGAAAACCTAAGACGACGAGAATATTGGAGAGGGTGAGGAAAAGTTCGGCACTGCCGTGTAACCAATCGACGTTAGCTAATTCTTGACCATAGTGGATTTTGGCGTAGATACCGGCAGGAATGGTGATAAAAACGAAGATTAACAGCACATAAAAGCCAATTAGGGCTAAACGGGGCATTTTTCCTGAACGAGTGACAAACCAAAGAAACCCCAGATAGGGAAACAGGGAAATGGCAAATAAACTCTCTTTATTCATTGTTAACGCTAATTTTACTGGAACGCCACAGCCACCAACCGGCAGCACAGAGGGTAAAATTTCCTAAGACAGTCATGGCTGCCTGTAGGGTGACTAACCAGGATAAGGCACTGATATTATCAAAAAAATGCCATGTACAGGCACACATGGCCCCAATTAAAGCGGGTAACATTCCCCAAGATAACATTCGCCACGATCGATCACTACTGATGTCGCTATAGGTCCAGACTAACCAGATTGCCGCTATCCATTCTACGACACTCGATACATGAACCATCCACGTCGGTATTGATAAAGCATTCATTTTTTTTATAGTTATCAGTTATCAGTGGGTAAGTTATCAGTTATCAGATTTGAGTTTTAAGTGAGCAGTATTAAATAGAAGTTTCCTACTCTCTTATCTCGTTCCCATGTTCTACCTGAAGGATATTTTAAGAGCCTTAAATATTGTGTGTCAAGGCAGAGCCTTGGCACCAGCAAAACTTTCTAGCCATTTAATCACCTGTTGACCTAAACTAACATTGTTTAATCGATCAATCTCGCGAATGCCAGTGGGACTGGTGACATTAACTTCGGTGAGGTAGCCACCAATCACATCTAATCCGACAAAATATAGGCCATCTTCTCGTAATTTTGGGGCTAAAGTGGCACAGATTTCTAATTCTCGATCTGTGATTTCTGTTTTTGCCACCCGTCCACCCACCGCCATATTACCGCGAAATTCCGAACCAGTGGGAATGCGATTAACTGCCCCGATTGGTTCACCATTGAGGACAATAATGCGTTTATCTCCTTCTTTGGCAGCTGGTAAATAATCTTGAATCATTACCGGTTCTTGTCCCCATTTTGTGCTAATTTCAATCATTGAATTGAGATTGCGATCTTCGGGACTAAGAAATAAAATTCCCTCCCCTGCTTTCCCCCCTAAAGGTTTCATAACTGCCGCACCTTTTTGATTGACAAATTCCCTAATCGTTGCTTTATCTTGGGAAACAATTGTGGCGGGCATTACCTGAGCAAAGTGAATAGTATATAACTTTTCGTTGGCATGGCGTAAACCCCTAGTTGAGTTAATTACTTGGGTTTTTTGTGGGTCGATCAGATCTAATAAATAGGTGGCATAAAGATAGGCAATCGTCACGGGTGGATCTTTTCGCATCCAGACAAAATCGAAGTTTTCTAGGCAGGTAAAAACTGTCTCTTGTCTTTGATACCACTGAGATGCAGCCCCCCAATGATTATCTTTTAACTCCACAGGAACCAGTTCAATTTTAGTTAGTTTTGCCCAAGCTTTTCCCGCAATCGCACTGAGATCAGTGATGGAAGTTATCCAGATTTCATGACCTAATAATTGGGACGCTTCCATGATAGCTACACTGGTATCATGGCCCGGATCGAGATGCTCGATCGGATCGATAATAAAGGCTAGTTTCATTAATAGTTTTTATCCTTAATTCTGCAACAGGGGAGCTAAACCACCACTTCTATCTAAAGCATAGATGTCATCGCAGCCCCCGATGTGTTGATCGTTTATAAAAATTTGTGGTACACTTGTACGGCCATTGGCTCGATCGGACATTTTGGCTCGCGCTTGTTCATCACCATCGATACAATATTCGGTAAACTCCACTCCTTTTTTCTTGAGTAATGCTTTAGCGCGGATACAGAAAGGACAGGAACTCCAAGTATAGATCTCAACATTAGCGGCCATAAAATTTATCTCCCTTCTTTACATATCTTAAATTTTAGCCGATAACCGAGCAGTGATCTTCCTTCAGGTCAGAAAACGCCAATTAGGGCGATTCCACTGATATATTCCTTGTATTTCCCATTCTTCACCGTTTTGAAAGCGAATACGGCAACTAACAGGGCGATAATCATCTTCACTTTCATTTACTTCTATTACCTCACAGGGAAACCAGTCGCAACTATCGGCAGCGTCTGCGGGAATCCATTCCCATAATCCATTAGACACCTCGATCGCATCTCCTACCTGTAATTTTTCTCTGGTTAACCTTAATTTTTGTAAATATTCTTGCCAATGAATCGGTTTTATGCTATTCAACCAAGCCAAGCCATACCGATCGCGGATAAATTGTACCGCACCGGAAGGGCGATCATTAAGCCAATCATTGAGGAGGGAACTTTTCCAAGCTAAATTTTCCCGTTCTTGTTTGAGGATAAATTCCAGCAAAATCTCCCTTTGCATAGATGTTAATTCGTCGAGGGGATTGCCATCAGCGAGGGAATTTCGCTCAAAAAACACCTCTAACAAAATTTCTTTTTGTTGTTGATTGAGAGGACAGGACAAAGCTTCACACTGGAGAAAAGCCGCTTTGAGAGTGGTTTCAATCTCATCTCGATCCATGAGAGTCCTAAAAAAGCTGATTTCAAAGGGTGACGATCCACGATAATCTAAGTATTGGGGAAATCATACCGTAAAATCACTGATCTATGACACCACGCTCGCTCACCGTTTTACTGCTTTCTGCTCTCTTCTGGCTGTCTAGCTTGCTTATCATCCCTATTGCTCAAGCTTTGACCCCAATTCAACTATTAGATGTATCTTATAAAGACTGTCCCCCCGAATTAGCCGAGGGGAGTGTCACCAGTGGGGGAACCAGTTTTCCGGCTAATTGTTTTTTAATCACCGGCAAAGCTAAAAATAATTCTGGAAAAACCGTCTATGATGCCGATGTTTTTGGTCGGATTTACGATGCTAACGGGGAACCGGCTTTACAAAATCGTAGCCGGGTGGGGGCAATTCCCGAAGTGCCACCGGGGATTAGTGATTTCGAGATCAGAATTTCTGTTTCTACCAATCAACCAACCCCCCTGCGACTGGAAAAATTCAAAGCTTCCGGTTTTACCAGTAGTGTGGATCCGCGGATTTAGAAACTGCTGCTGACCAAACTGCTGGCCCCTGTGGCTACGACACTCTGAACAACGTTGAGCAGCAGGAATGCGAGAATCGGGGACAAGTCCATCCCGCCTAGGGGTGGGATAATCGAGCGAAAGAGGTTTAAATAGGGATCGGTAATCGGACTGAGAAAAGACATAATCTGATAGGCCCAACCGGCATTTTGGAACCAAGTCAGTAAAACCCTAACAATTAGGATTACCGAGTAAATTTGCAGGAAATTGTTGATTATCGTCAAAATAAACCCTATATCGCTCATAAATAAATCTTTCCTCAAGAGGGCGTGATGGTTAGTTTAGCTTTGATCTTACCAAAAAAATGGTCTTTAGTTACTCTCGCCGCCTTATCTGACTGGTTTTAACCAGCTATCGGCATTCATCGGGGTTGAAGGACACCGGGTAAGAAAACTGGATACAGCAGTTTTCTTAATAGTGAGGTACGAAGTTTTCCTTTTGGGGAGTCTCCGATTATTCAAGTAGTTTTTCCATAACCTTTGTATTCTCTGCATAAGTGAGATGCTCCCGAGTATTTACCGAATCACTACCTCTCAGGAGTGATAGGCAATTGATTAATAGCGATAATTGCCGTGCGATAAAGCGAGGTAAGAAAATAGACTCTTTCTGGTTAATCTGGTCTTAACTTTGCCCCAAATCCTTCTAAAACAGTGATACCAACGGAAGGGGATAAAATCCACAAGCG
>NZ_JBLZRT010000176.1:0-3392 GCF_048564745.1 Microcystis sp. | reverse complement strand
TTCTAACACTTTCTGGTATAGTTCACTTATCATTTTCGTTATTTAGGTCATATATGGTAAATATGACTTATCTTTTTTTGGAGTCTGTATCTGTATTCCATGCTACATAAGCTTTTCAGCTTGCTTGTCCCCCTGTCAGGGAAAAAATCTATGTCCGTGAAGGCCAAGAGGTGAAAGCAGGACAACCGATTTTAACCCTAGATTCCTTATTAATCGGCCAAGAAATACAACAAATCGAGGAGAAAATAGAAGGACAAAAAAGCCGTCTTTCCCAACAGAAACTTGTCAAAAGTCAGTTAGAGATTTCTTTAACCACCCAAAGCCAACAAAATCGCGCGGCAGCAGCGGAAAAAGAAGCCTCGATCGAACAAGCGCGGGAGAATGTGGACGCATTAATCAAGAAGGCCAAAATATCCCTAGAAGAACAACAGGCGCGGGTAAATCAAGCGAAAATCGCCCTCGCACGCAGTCAAACCGATTACCCGATTCTCAAAAGTCGTTATGAAACGGCTTTAAAAGAAGTCGATCGCTACCGAAAAGCGTGGGAGGATGGCGCAATCTCCCAGGTACAATTCATCGAGCGCGAGGATAATGCCAAGGAGCGCCAACAACTCTACGAGCGGGGAAAAGCGGAGGTAAAAGAAAATCAACATAAACTAGCGGAATTAGAAAGCGCCTACCGTCAGACGAGTCAACAAACGGGCGCGGATATCGCCCAAGCGCGTCTGCAATTACAGGAGCGGCAGCGGGGTTATCAAAGTCTCCGCCATTCCAACGAGTTGGCACTCTTAAGGATACAGGAGCAGATTAAAAATCTAGAAACGGAGATCGGAACACTGGCATCGGAAATCGCCCAAAGCGAGAGCCAACGGCAAGCGCTCCAAATCCAACTAAGTCAGAGGGTTTTAAAGACGAACACCGACGGCACGATCTTTTCATTACCGATTAAACGCGCGGGTGCGGTGGTACAGTCGGGAACGCGGATCGCGGAGATAGCACCGAAAGGATCGCGGTTTATTCTCAAGGCAGAAATGCCCACGGATCAAAGTCAATTTCTCCGCGCCGGTATGCCGATAAAAGTCAAGTTCGATGCCTATCCTTTTCAGGATTACGGCATTATCGGCGGCAAGATCACCAAGAAATCACCGACAGCGATCGAAAAGGAAACGCCAAACGGAAAAATTAACGTTTTCGAGCTAGAAATTCAACTCGATCGCTCCTGTATTCAAAAGGGAAATCAATGTATTCCCCTCAATCCGGGGGATACGGCTACCGCAGAAGCGATCGTCCGTCAGCGTCGGGTGATCGATTACATCCTCGATCCCTTTAAGGATCTGCAAAAAGACGGGTTAAAACTCTAGTTTTTTTAGGTATCGAAGCCAAATTACTTACACTCCTCGCTAACCCTCTTGCCTATCTCAACTAGGAAATTAATTTCGCATAACTGTTTCAGGAGTCATTATGTCCCATAGTATCACCATCACCAATCAAGACCTTATCCAACAGCTTAAGCTATCGGGGAAAGTTCCCGAAATAGTTGAGGGAATTATCGCTCGGAAAATCATCACCGAAACCGCCACGGAAGCGGGGATTAAAAACACAACTGACGAGTTACAACAGGCGGCCGATCAATTCCGTCTCGCCAAAGGATTACATAACGCCAAAGATACATGGAATTGGTTGCAAAAACAGGGCTTATCCCTAGACGATTTCGAGGCGATCGTTCAATTCAATTTACTATCGGGTAAATTAGTCGAACATCTTTTCGCAGACAAAATTGAATCCTATTTTGTGGAACACCAGCTAGATTATACCGGCGCGGTGATCTATGAGGTGGTGTTAGCAGATCAGGCGATGGCGGAGGAGTTGTATGAATCGATTCAGGAGGAGGAAATCAGCTTTCAGGAAGTAGCGCATCGCTATATCGAGGATGTGGAATTACGACGCAAGGGAGGTTATCGCGGTACTGTTTACCGTAAGGATTTACGACCGAATCTTTCGGCCGCAATTTTCGCATCGGATTCTTCTCGATTGTTGAAACCGCTGCAAGGCGATCGAGCTTTTCACCTGATTTTCGTCGAGGAAATTGTTAAGCCGAAGTTAACCGAGGAGTTGGCTTTGCAAATCCGTGTCGAGTTGTTTGACGGCTGGGTAAAGGAGAAGATTCAAGAGATAAAATACGAGTTAGTGAATGAGTAAGATATGAGGTGGGTTTATGCCCACCTTACAAGCTTGAAATAAAAATTAAGACTAGCGTGTAATTCTTCTCGCAATAGGGAGCATCTCACCTTTGTAACTCCTAAATTAAGTTTTATGTCAAGCTATTTTGAAAGCCTTACCAGAAGCAAGTTTTAGCGATAAGTATAATTACTCACTTGCATAAGTGAGATGCTCCCCTGGCAATAAAAGTTTCTGCTGTTTTTCAAGAAGCCTAAAGTCATACCAGTGACTTTAGGTTTTTTATGAATTTTGAACATAAATCAAGTATTTATGTTCGACGTATCATGGGTCAATACAGGGGTTTAGTATAAAGTCTGCTGGAAGAATAATTCGGCTCTTCGGTTTGTGTTATGCAATGGACAGGGGTTATAAGGGATGGAACCCTTATATAGAAAGGCATTTAGCGATTTTTGTCAATTGTTTTTTATTTAGAGCGAACTAATCAATTAAGTCTCTTGCCAGATAAGGATTTAGTCGATTTATGCCCCCCTATCGAACCATAACAAGTAACGAAGAGCCAATAATTCGTTTTTCCATTAATTTCTTTTCCCCAAATTAAACTTAATTAGCTTTTTTATGTTCTAAAACAACCTTTGCGAGGGGTTGCAATCTATTTGGATAGCGTTTAATCTTAAAGCAGACAGGTGATACAAGCCTAGTCTCCAGTTAAATACTTTCTTTCTTTCATAAGGAGAAAAACTCTGGCTCTTCCGAACTTGTCATGTAAAATTAAATAAAAAACAGACAATTATTGCTGACCAATAAAACAATAATTTATCTTTAAAAGCTCACTATGCTTGCAATACAGCAATTTATTGGTTAAAATATAAACAGCCAAGACCAGCAATTTTAGACACCAGCTATACTTATGCCATCAAATCCACAATTAAAGTTAATGACCGAGCTACTTCACCTAGAAGGAGTTGTCGTTACCAATTATCAAATTATTACCGATATAGGAATTGTTTTACATTTAGAAAATATGTCAAGAGAAAGCCAGTGCATTCATTGTGGAAGTAAAACGGAAAAAGTTCATCAAAACAATGAATTAACAATCCGAGATTTACCCTTTGGAGAACAGGCATTATATCTGAGAATCAATCGTCGTCAGATGAGATGCGAGAAATGTGGGAAAAAATTCACAGAAGAACTAAATTATTTGCCGAAGAAAA
>NZ_JBLZRT010000175.1:0-24236 GCF_048564745.1 Microcystis sp. | reverse complement strand
TGTTGGATAAGGCTTTTAGACTTTTTTGACCTCAAAAAGTGCCGACCATTGGAGGGATCGGGGGTAAAATTCAGGTACTTTTTCCCTGAAAATTAGGTAACTGACTACCTCAAAATCGGTAAAACCCTACACCCCACACCCCACACCCTGCCCCCACGAAAAACTTTTTGCCGTAAACCCTAAGTAGCAAAACGAGGCTGAAACCAGTCTAGGGGAAAAATATCATCTTCTTGGGCGGTTTCTGTGCAACCAGTAACACTCTCAAAACAAGTCCCCGTCAAGTTAGCACCCCTCAAGTCCGCTCCCTGTAGATTTACCTCTTGTAAACGCGCTCCCGCTAGATTAGCACCCGCTAAATTGGCCCCGCGTAAATCACTACCCGTCAGACGTGCCTCGCTAAAATTAGCCCTTTCTAAATTAGCCCCCTGAAAGTCCACCTCTTTAAGAAAAGAGCCGCTAAAATTGGCTTCCCTTGCGGAAATCTGACGACATTTAGCGCCACTTAACCGCGCCTCTTGCAAATTAGCCCAATTGAGATTGACTTTATCTAGGGTTGCCTCCAAGAGATTAACTAAGTATAAATTCGCCCCACATAAATTCGCCCCGCATAAATTCGCCCCCCGGAGATTAGCATGGGAAAGATCCGCCCCACTTAATCGCGAGTTACGCAGGTTTGCCTGTACCATAAAGGCCCCGGTGAGATTAGCTTTGGTTAAGTCCGCTTCCACTAATTGCGCTTGACTTAATTTGGCATAGGTTAAATTCGCCCAATTCAAACTCGCTCCCCGTAGATTTGATTTAGTCAGAAAAGAGCGACTCAAATTAGTTCCGCGCAAATTGGCCGCCGCAAAATTGACAGCAATCAGAGTCACTTGTTGTAGGTCTAGACTCATCAAGTCAATGCCTAAAAAATCCCGCTCTCCTTGTTCGTAGAGTCTTAGTAACTGATTAACTTTCATCTCCCTTCTTCTACTTTAAGATGGTGGTTAAGAAGTAATCAACAAAAGTGCCTAAAAACTTTGTCTGATAACTCACTAAGCTTTTAGATGAGAAATTTACGAGCCTCTCTTTTGAGTTTATGTAAAGTTTTTTATCGATTTTTTAAGAGAAGATAACCGGAACAGCAAGTTAATTTTAATCATAGTTAAATAGCTTGGCTAAAACAGTTTGACTGGTTTTCCCCAATTCTACCCCAGTCCATCGGGTAATTAGTATCTAAAACTACTCTTGTTAAAAAACTTATCTATTGTTCAAACTCGATTATTCAGCTTTTTAGCCGTCAGCCGTCAGCCTTGAGTCAGGAGTCAGGAGTCAGGAGTCAGTATTCAGTATTCAGGAGTCAGGAGTCAGGAGACAGGAGATTATTTCTATTTATTCTTCCAACACCCCACACCCCACACCCTACACCCTACACCCCACACCCCACACCCCACACCCTACACCCCACACCCCACACCCCACACCCTACACCCCACACCCTACCCCCTGCTAACCCGCTAATTCCCTACTCTAAAGCGTAGATACGACCATCCATGAGCAGACGGGTGATCCCTTTAGCTTCCAGTTGAGCGTGAGCTTTTTCGATCAGGCGACCGTCGGGAACTTTAATCACTTTTTCCTTGCGCTTGGAGAAACGACGAGCGATGCGATGACTTTCAAAGATGGGGAGAGTGCGCTGCTGGATTTCCTGAGGGGGAACCTTACCCAATTCGGCAAAATCCTTGAGGGGACGGGTGATTAATTCGGCAGCGCGATCAATCACCAAGTAACAGGTTTTGGGAAAAGCCGCCGCCGAGAGGGGTAATATCTGTAATTCGGCGGTTTTAACGATAGTCGGGCCTAAATAGCTGCCCGCTAGTTCCCCCTCCTCCTCATCTTCATCTTCATCTTCATCCTCCTCTTCATCCCAATCCTCGTCAAGCTCATCTTCCTCCTCCTCTTCCTCGATAGCTTCGACGAAAAACTCGTTTAAATTAGCGTTTTCTAGGGGTTTATCGCCATTAATTTCTGTTTCTTCCGAATTATCCGCTTCTGGCGGGTAAGAGGTATCCATTAACAGGGTTAATTGTTCCACAACAGCGATCGGTTGCTGAAAAGCCTGCTCATCCTTAGCTGCGATGTGGGCTGCCCGAAAACTAATCACCTCGATCGCTTTTTCCGGTAAATCCGCTGCTGCTTCCTCCTCATCGAGGCCACGAGGACTACGGGCCAAGCGTTTTTTCTGGATTAACTGCTCGTATTCCTCGCCAGAAAAAGAATTTTTGAGAAAACGACTGACCGTAGAACTACTCACTCCATAACGCTCGGCTAACGTGGAAGTGGTGGCCTCCGTTTCCCGATAAAGCTTAAGAATTTCTTTTTTCGTGGCATCAGTCAGTTTTCTTGGACTCATATTACTTATATAGTTATTTTTTAAGCGATAGGATTTTGCCGATGGCTAGTCAGGGAAAGCTGTTGTCTTTGAGCGGACGTACTCTTAATCATAAAACGCTCTAGCCAATTAAAACTAAGCAATTCGTTTTCTAGTCCCTGTTCTAGTCTATCCTTGACTTCTGTTTCTCACCACTACTCAAGATTAAAAAATTGACGATGATATCAAGTGCTGCTAGTCAAAAAGCCTTATTAGTTCTGGCCGATGGTACGGTTTACGAGGGTTATTCCTTCGGGGCCAAGGGAACCACCGTCGGCGAAGTTGTCTTTAACACGGGGATGACCGGTTATCAGGAAGTTCTCACCGATCCCAGTTATGCTGGTCAAATCGTCACTTTTACCTATCCGGAATTGGGAAATACGGGGGTTAACTCCGAGGATGAGGAGTCAATTCGTCCCCAGGTGAAAGGAGCGATCGCCAAAAATATCTGCCACCGGCCCAGTAATTGGCGTTCTAGCCAATCCCTACCGGATTATCTGGCCGCTCATCATGTTATTGGCATCTATGGCATCGATACCCGGTCTCTGACCCGCAAAATTCGCTCGGTTGGGGCGATGAATGGGGCAATTTCTACGGAAATACTCGATTATCATGATTTACTGCGGTTGGTGCAGGCGGCCCCCAGTATGGCCGGGTTAAATCTCGTTAAGGAAGTAACCACCAAGGAAGTGTACGAGTGGACGACTCCCACCCCGTCCGCTTGGGAATTTGCGCCAATTGATAGGGATCAAGAACCGTTAACGGTGGTGGCGATCGATTTTGGCATCAAACGCAATATTCTCCGGCGTTTAGCCAGCTACGGTTGTCGGGTGATCGTGGTTCCCGCCGACACTCCCCCGGAAAAAATCGCCGCCTATAATCCCGATGGTATTTTCTTTTCTAACGGACCGGGAGATCCGGCGGCTGTCACCGAAGGAATTGCCCTAGCCAAGCAACTTTTGCAAGGGGAAAAACCCACTTTTGGCATCTGTATGGGTCATCAAATTCTAGGGCTATCCCTAGGGGCAGAAACCTTTAAACTGAAATTTGGCCATCGCGGGTTAAATCAACCCTGTGGACTGCAGCAACAGGTGGAAATTACCAGTCAGAATCACGGTTTTGCCGTGCAGGAAGCATCTTTAAATCCGCAAGTGGAGATTACCCATCTCAACCTCAATGATCGCACCGTAGCGGGTTTAAAACACAAGTCTTTGCCCTTTTTCTCGGTACAATACCACCCCGAGGCCAGTCCTGGCCCCCACGATGCCGATTATCTGTTTGGCCAATTTGTTGATTTAATGCGGGAAGCAAAAAAGGATCGGTCGTAAATTTTTAGGATATACTAGGGTTTTGATTTTTACGGCCCTAGGGCTAGGAGGCGATTATTCCAGAAGCAATTAACTTGACTGTCAGCTTGCGAGGCACGCGTGAGGTCAGAGATAAGTACCAAATTTTCCGTTTGACGGGTCTTTTAGATGCCTTTTCCGAACCGACTTTTTGTAAGGTGATCGAAGGCTATGTGGAGGAAGGTCCCAAGGATGTGATTATTAGCCTGGCTCAGATTGATTTTATCGATAGCTCCGGTTTAGGAGCTTTGGTAAAATTGGTGAAAAAGGCCAAAACCGAAGGGGGCAGTTTACAAATTGTTACCAATCCCCGGGTAACTCAAACCGTAAAACTGGTGCGATTGGAGAAGTTTTTTTCCCTGCAACCCACCCTGGAAGCGGCGATCAAATATCTAGAAAAAGCGTAAATCGTGGAATCTCCTCTCGAAAAACTTCGCTTACAGGTCAGTGGCCAGGGTTCACCAATCCTAGAGGGTCTTGACCGATTATCGCCTGCTTCTCTGGCCTATCTGGGGGATGCTGTTTATGAATTATACATCCGCACCTATTATTTACTGCCGCCCCAGCGTCTGGGAGACTATCACGCTCAGGTGGTGGGCAAAGTCAGGGCCGAACAACAGGCTTTAGATTTAGCACAACTGCAGCCCTATCTGACGGACCAAGAAAAAGAAATTCTGCGCCGGGGACGCAATGCGGTCACGGGAAAACGCCGTCGTCTGACAGCCCAAGTCTATCAGCAGGCCAGCAGTTTAGAAACCCTGTTCGGCTATCTTTATCTGCAAGACCCATCAAGATTACATCAACTATTAGAAAAACTAGAATTATAGCCCTCAGGGACGATTCCCGACTTTACTCTTAATCCATGCAACCATGAGCGATCGACCATTTCGTAGCAAGTCCGATAATAGTAATTTTCGCCGGCCCTCGCGGTCAAAAACCGGGCCAATTCTGGCTAAATCCCCGACAGTAACTCCAGAAAACCAAGAAGCTGATGATCTGCTCTACGGTCGCCGGGTGGTTTTAACGGCCATGGAGGAGGAGCGCCAACTGAATCGGATTTGGGTAGTCAATCGACTCCGTTACGATCCCCGTTATCATACCCTTTTGGAAAAAGCCAAAGCCAACGGCACGGTAATTGATGAGGTGGACGATCTGCGTCTCGATCAGATTACCAGTAAGGCCAATCATCAGGGGATTGCGGCCCAGATGTCCCCCTATGAGTATATCGAATTAGCCGATCTGATCGAAAAAGCTAAGGGCAAAAGTCGCCACCCCGTCATCGTCATCGCTGAAGGTATTACGGATCCCCATAACCTGGGGGCAATTATTCGCACCGCCGAAGCTATGGGTTGTCAGGGGGTAGTTATTCCCCAACGTCGCGCCGCCGGGGTGACATCGACGGTGATGAAAGTGGCGGCGGGGGCCCTGGAATATTTACCCGTCGCTAGGGTGGTTAATCTCAATCGTGCTTTAGAGGAATTAAAAGCGGCTGGTTTTTGGCTCTACGGCACGGCGGCAAAAACTGGTAAATCTTTACACACAATCAATTTAACGGGTGCGATAGGATTGGTGGTAGGTTCGGAGGGAGAGGGTTTGAGTCTGTTAACCCAAAAGTCCTGCGATGAGTTGGTATCTATCCCCTTGGCAGGCAAAACCCCCAGTCTCAATGCTTCGGTGGCGGCGGCTATGGCTCTTTACGAGGTTTACCGGCAACGCTGGCAAAATTCCCCCGATTGAAAATCTGTATTTTTTGACACTCCCAATAGCCAAAAGGAGAAAGTATAAATAGAATAGGAAGGAAGTTTGCGAAATGTAAACAAACGTAACAAAACCACCAGAGTAGATTTAGATGGGGAACGAAATGAAAGAATTTTTGATTAGCTTACTGGAAATGTTCGGATTAGCCTACTGGGTCGAGATTAAAACCGACTATCCCAGATGTACTTATTATTTCGGTCCTTTTCTCGCTAAAGACGAGGCTGAAGTCGCTCAAGCTGGTTACGAAGAAGATTTGAAAACAGAAGGAGCGCAGGGGATTAAATTGCATATAAAACGTTGTAAACCCGAAGATTTAACTATTTTTGAGGAAAAGGAAGAAGGTAAGCTCCTCAATCCCTTAAAGGTCTTACGCAGTCAAGTTTCTTAACAATTTCCAGTGATCGGTGATCAGTGATCAGTAATCAGTGATCAGTAAACAGTAAACAGTGAAAAAACAGCATAAGGCTGCTACTTATGGCAGTTATCTTAAGGCTGAGATAGGAAGTTTTCGTTTTTGGGAGTCAGGATGAATACCGAATTAGGTTAAACTTCCCCTTGAGGATAAAGACCGTAATACTGCTCACTTAATATTCTATTTTCCTACTGATAACTGGTAACTGATAACTGATAACTGATGGCTAAATATCAATGGGAGCGATTTAAAAAACAGCTATATTCTGCTTCTGTCAGCCTTCCCGCTTCGTAGAGAGTATCGGTAATTTCTGCTAGGGTTAAAACCGAATAAGGTTGATAACCATGGCTACGAAGTTTATCTTTAACGGGGCCACCATGGTCGATAAAAACCACGATATCATTAACTAATAATCCCGCCGATTTAATCTTTTCTGCCCCTTCGATCGCACTTTTGCCAGAAATTAAAATATCGTCCACCACTACCACCGTTTCCCCCACTTGAAAATTACCTTCAATTACTCTTCTTGTGCCGTGAGCTTTTACTTCTTTGCGGGGGAAAATCATCGGATGATTTAATAATAAAGATAAACCCGTAGCTGTAGGTAAAGAACCGTAGGGGATACCAGAAATGCGGTCAAATGTCAAGGTTTTTAATATTTCTCCATAGGCTTCAATTACCTGCTGAAAAATATTAGGATTAGAGATAATTTTTCTCAGATCGATATAATAGGAAAAAGTTTCTCCCGATGCTTGCACATAGTCGCCAAACATCAAGCAGCCAATATCAAATAATTGTAGAATTAAATCCTGATGAGGATGTTGTTTTAAAAGACAAACGTTAGCAGTCCAAGTCTCATCTTGGCTCGATTCTTGCTGGTGATTTTGTTGAATTTTGTTGACTTCCTCTCGTAAATCCTTGACTTTTGTTCCCAAATCTGGTTGAGATAAAAAGTCTTGGGGTACAGGAATTAATAAACCCTCGCCATGACTATTTAAACCCACAGTAATTAACTCGGAGAATTTACTTTTTTCTTCCCAAATACTGCGTAATAAAATCAATCTTTCGGGAGCAAAATTGCGAATCTTTTTCAATATCTCTGGTTGAGTGGTTCCCACTTCTAAAAATACTTGTTCGGGAGTTCCCCAAGTGCAAGCTTCTTTGACAACTTGCAGATAAAAAGGATTGTCGCGACTGGGAAATTCTTGCAGATTAATCGCGCCTTGATTGGAAGTATGACAGAGGATAAAAGCGCCATGCTCGGGGTAAACTAAAAAAGGAGCAACGTGATCCTGTCCGGAGTAGGGATTGAGAGTAACCGCGTCCACCTGCCAAGTTTTAAAGATAGTCTCGGCTAAAACACTGCTAGTATTAATATCGCCGTGTTTAGCATCCAAAATTACCGGGATATGAGGGGGAATTGCCGTTAAAACTCGCTGTAATAATTCTAACCCTGCCGCTCCCAAAGCTTGATAAAAGCCTAAAGTTGGTTTGTAGGCACAGACAAAAGGGGCAGTTTCATCGATAATAAACTTGAGCCACCGTTCCAAATTAACGATTAATTCTCCCGGGGTGGAGGGCATCATTTCGGGGTTAGCATCTAAACCGAGGACAAGTAGAGTCTGGTTTTGACTAATGGCGTGGTTTAACTTTTGAAAAAAATTCATCGGTTCCTAATCTCAGGATTCTGGATTAGTCTCTAATTCTACACTATTTGGCCGAAAAATAGGCTGTAAAATTGTCTGGTGCAGACTTTTTCTGGTGTCAGCGTCAAGGAATTTCTTTTGTAGGGGTTGCCATTCTTGCCATTTTTGGTGACGGATATTTCGGAAAATTTCTAGTAAAGTCGGCATTTCCTTGGCAAGACAATTGGGGAAAATTTGGCTAAGAAAATCCGAGAGAACACAACAATCCTGCATTTCTCCGAGAATACTTTGAAGGTTTTTAATATCTTCTAGGTACTCTTGATATTTGTCGCCATAAAACTGAGTAAATAACTCCATATTATAGCGGGAACGCTTGGCTTCTTTGCGGAGATCGTGCAGTAATAATCCTTCTTTTTCCAATAAGTAATCAATTTCTTGACTAGAAAACTCTCGTACTTTTTGATCTTCCTCTAAATTTACCCCAACTAACCAGCCTTCATGGAGTAAAAAGCGACTCGCTTGCGGTAATAATAAGTCCGGTAAAACTGTGGCAATATCTAATTTTCCAATCGGTTGATAGGTGGGATTATCCAACCAACTGGCAAAATCTGCCTTAAAATTGAGAAATTTATCGGACTTTAAGAGTTTTTCTACCTTAGTAAAAGCCTTCTCCCTTCGGTGTTCGAGAACTTGTAAAACTTTCTTTAGTAAATCCTGTTCTTGCGGGGGCAAAATTGGCTGATAATGGCCGACAAAAGCCTCTTTTAACACATCTAAATCCCGCAATTCTCCTAAAATTCTGCCCAGATTACCCACCCGTTTTTGATCGGCAGATTTCGGCATGGTTAAAGCGGGGGCAAAACCGGTTAAGGTACTGCGAAGACGGCGCATTCCCACACGAATTTGATGTAATTCTTCCGTATCCTGATCGAGTAAAACCCCAACTTCATGTTTAAGAACTTTATGAAAATGTTTATCAATACCGATATAGGCCCAATCGGCAACAGTTTTAGCCCGAGGATTAAATTTGTTAGTCATTTGTCTTTAGGGAGGAAATAATGTCAAGATGATGATAGAATCTTTAAATAAAGACTGGAACTAATAGATCCCATTTATTCTATACAATAGGATGAAGCAGCAGCTTTAAGAGAAGTTTATGGATAGTTTTTGGCTAGATTATGCGGGGGAAATCGCTTTTCGCACTGGAGAGCATCTTTTCTTGACGGGAATAGCCATGGCTATGGGTAGCTTAATCGGGATTCCTCTAGGTATTTTGATTAGTCGTCAAGCTATTCTCGCTCAACCAATTATAGCGATCGTTAACACCCTACAGACTATCCCCAGTTTAGCCCTATTTGGTTTTTTAATTTCCGTGCCTTTTTTGGGAGGAATCGGCAAAATTCCCGCTATTGTTGCCCTAACTCTCTATACCTTACTGCCAATTGTTTTAAATACCTATCTGGGCATCAAAAAAGTTGATCCCGAACTAAAATTAGCCGGGTTATCCCTAGGCATGACCGACGGTCAAATCCTGCGCTATATCGAATTACCCCTGGCCAGGGCGACAATTTTGGCAGGAGTGAGAATTGCCACGGTGATTGCTATCGGTGTGGCTACGATCGCAGCTGCCATCGGTGGCGGTGGTTTGGGAGTGTTTATTTTTCGCGGTATTGCCACGGTCAACAATCAGTTAATTTTGGCGGGGGCAATTCCTGCCGCTTTTTTAGCCCTTGTTGCCGATTGGAGTCTCGGTCGGCTAGAAAAGACCTTTTCCCCTTCGCAACGTCCGAAAAAGCCCTCTAAATGGCAATGGGGCTTAGGTTTAATCGGGTTAGCCCTGCTATCTTTCCTCTTGACTCAAATTTTCCATTCATCCCCCGGCACAGTGGTGATCGGTTCCAAAAATTTTACCGAACAGGTGATTTTAGGGGAAATTTTGGCACAGGAAATCGAAAAAGAGACGAATTTACGGGTTGAGCGTCAATTTAATCTCGGTGGCACTCTGATCTGTCATGAAGCGGTGAAAGCGGGTAAAATCGACGGTTATGTGGAGTATTCTGGCACGGCTTTCACGGGAATTTTGCAAGAAAAACCCCTTAACGATGCCCGATTAGTCTTTGAAAAGGTGCAAGAGATTTATCCAGAAAAATTTAATCTAGAAGTCTTTCCCAGTTTAGGATTTGAGAATACTTTCGCCATTGTTATCCGGGGAGAAACCGCCAGTCAATACAATCTTAAAACTCTCTCGCAGGTGGCTAAATATACCCCCAATTGGCAAGCGGGTTTTGGTTATGAATTTTTGGAAAGGGAAGACGGTTACAAGGGATTAGCGAAGACCTACGGTCTAACTTTTGCCCGACCCCCGAAAGTGATGGATTTAGGGTTAATGTACCGCGCTTTAGCCGAAAAACAAGTGGATTTAGTGGCGGGAAATTCCACCGATGGCTTAATTCCCGTGCTAGATTTAGTCATCCTAGAAGATGATCAACGCTATTTTCCTCCCTACGAAGCGGTACCGATTTTTAACCGGGATAGTTTGCAAAAATATCCGCAATTGCGACAGGTTTTAGCCAAACTCACCGGCAAAATTACCTCCACAGCTATGCAGAAATTAAACTATCAGGTGGATGGACGCGATCGCAAAGTGGAGGAAGTGGTCAAAGAATTTCTAGTCTCCCTCTCTTAACCATTTAGTCACTCCCCCGGGTTGGTCGATTAAAGTAATGCCTTGGGCTTTTAATTCCGCGCGAATGCGATCGCTTTCGGCGTAATTTTTCGCTTTTTTTGCCTCTGTCCGTTGTTGGATCAGATTTTCGATATCCGCTGCACTAATTCCCTCAGAAACAGAGGTTTCTCCCTGGTCAGCGGCCATTTCTAAGCCCAAAACCCTAGACAATTTCACCAAAGTATGCCATTTTACCGCTAATTGGGCCAGATTGCTGTCTGTCTTACCCGCATGGGTTAAATTATTACCCTCCTTGCGTAATTCCTTAGCGATTTCAAATAACACCGCTAAACCACCGGCAAAGTTAAAATCGTGATTTACCGCCTCTTGAAAGCGATTTTCTAGCTCTTGGTCGGTAATTCTGGGATTATCGGGCGGAAGATGCTTATAACCAAAGGATAAACCCTCTTGTAAAGTATGCCAGCCATTAGTGGCCGCCTGCAATCCCTCATCGGAAAAATCGATCGGTTTGCGGTATTGGGCGCCTAAAATTAATAATCTCACGGCTAAGGGGTCATATTTTGCCAATAACTCGCGAATAGTGATGAAATTACCGAGGGATTTCGACATTTTTTCCCCAGCCACCTTAACCATGCCATTATGTAACCAATAGTGGGCCAGAGGTTTACCCGTAGCCGCTTCACTTTGGGCGATTTCGTTTTCGTGGTGGGGAAAAATTAGATCACTTCCCCCCACATGAATATCGATAGTTTCTCCCAATTGTTCTTTGACCATGGCCGAACATTCAATATGCCACCCCGGACGACCTTGACCCCAGGGAGAATCCCAACTAGGTTCCCCCGGTTTTGCCCCTTTCCAGAGGGCAAAATCAAAGGGGTCTTGTTTCTTGATTGCTTCCGGGTCGTCGGTTTCTACCCGGCCGCTGGCCCCGGCTTGCAAATCATCGAGTTTTCGCCCTGATAGTTTGCCATAATCAGAAAAACGACGGACGGAGTAGTAAACATCGCCATCGCTGGGGTAAGCATAGCCTTTTTGTTCTAATTCATAGACTAGGCGCTTGATACCGTCGAGGGTATGAGTGGCCCGGGGATAAGCGTCCGCCGGTCTGACTCCCAATTTTGCCATATCCTCAAAGTAGGCCTCGATAAATCTCTCGGCCACGGCTGCCATGGTGGTATGTTCATTTTTAGCCCGATTGAGAATTTTATCGTCAATATCGGTGAAATTCTGAATATAGCGCACTTTATAACCGAGATACTCTAAATAACGCCGCACCACATCCCAAACCACACAGGTGCGCGCATGACCCAAATGGCAATAATCATAGACGGTAATGCCGCAGCAATACATGGAGACAATGCCGGGGATGAGGGGGGTAAAGGGTTCTTCGCGACGACTGAGGGTGTTGTAGAGGATTAAGGTCATGGAGGGGGAATTTTTTTTCTGGGGAAAAAGGCTAGTCCAATTTTATAGCAGTTATCAGTGATCAGTTATCAGTTACCGCTAACCACTTTCCTCGTTCCCTGAATTTCCTTACTATATTTTGTGTTTTTTGTCAAGAGGTTTTTAGGGTTTTAGTAAAGATGTAACGGTAAGATTCAAGGAGATAGGACTGTTTTGATGACAACTATTATTGATAGAATCGATAGAATAACGAGAGGAAAGCTTGATTGTTTGCCTTAACCGACAATTTTTATTGTTAATCAACTTTGACCAGACCATCACCATGAATGAACCACCTAATAGCGCTGGCGATGAAATCCAATTACCCCGGGGAGAAAGAGTTGACCAGCTAAGACATCTGATCGAAACCCTACGCATTGCCGATGAAGTGGCCAATCGCGGTTATTTGATTACCAGTGCCGAAGTGGCCGATTTAATGGATATTAATCCAGGGGCTGTTACCAGTCGCGGCGACCATTGGCCGTGGCGAAATTGGGTAATCTCCCGGGTCAGACGCGAGGGAAACCAAATTCTTTGGCAGTTGGAAAAAGTCGATTAGGATTAATTGCAACCATCAGTTAATTTCTCTCTTAACTTTTGTCAATTAGCAATTAGGGTTTGCTAAATAAATCTAAAAACCTTGTTGGGTAAGACTTTTAGACTTTTGGTCAATCAAAAAGTCCCAGATATGGGAGGGATCGGGGGGAAAATCCCTGGACTTTTTCCCTGAAAATTAGGTAATTTACCAGATGAAAATGGGTAAAAACCTACACCCCACACCCCACACCCCACACCCCACACCCTGTCCCCACGAAAAACTTTTTCAGCAAACCCTAATTATCTCGTCATTTTCCCCGAGCAGATGACGCGCAAAACGTCGGGCTAGGGGCGGAGCCGATACAAGCGTACTGGTAAAACCAGAAAATACCTGCAATCCCAGTTTATCGGCGATCGCTCCCACTAGAGGCCGTCCCGAGGGGGCAAAGGCCACTAGGCAATGATGACAGCTGCCGGGGAGAGAGGCTAAAGAGGGCAGCAATGTCCCCACGGCGGCGCGTATTGCTTTTTCCCCCGCCACAGGGTTTAAAATCGCGCCTGGATCGGTGATAATGGCGCTAATTTGCCCTAGATAAAGACTTTGATCCCGGAATTGTACCGCTCCCGTTTCTAAAACACTGGCAATTATTTCTGGGGTTTCTCTCTGCCAAATGCCCTGCTTTTCTAGTTGGGTGATTTTTTGCTCTAATATCAATCTGGCAGGAATTGCGGGCATAACTAGGGTGTTTAATTTGATCTCAGTGGGGGGAATTTTGATCACCTGGGCATGGGTAAAATAGACGGGAGCAGCAATACCGGATTTTTGCAGTAAAGACCGGGTTAATCCCCCCGCACAGACGATAGTTTCCCCAGCAGAATAATTATTTTTAGGAGTTTTTACGCCGGTAATTCTCGATGCAGTTTCAATTAATTCGATGACAGCTTCCCGAATAATCGTGCCTCCCAGACGCAGAAAAGCTTGTTGATAGGCAAGATTAGTTTTTTCGGCGTTGATGTGACCGTGGGGCAGTCGTAAAACTCCGGAGATAGCTGCGGGATTTAATAGAGGTTCTAAAGCGATCGCTGCCTGCGGATCGAGAATTTCGGGGGTAATAGCAAAGATAGCAAATTTTTCGGCCACAGCGGCTGGATCATCTTCGGGGTTCACGGTGAGAATTAGCTCTAGGTCCCGGTATTCGTTATCTATGCCCAATTCCTGGGATAAATTGCGCTGAATTTCTCGACCTTCTTGATATAATTTTCTCTGGATTTCTGTGGTGGCCGACCAATAGGCTAAACCCCCGTAACTGTAGAAAGTGGCGTTGAGGGGATGGGTTTCTTTTTCTAATAAGAGGACTCGACTGCCTAGATTGGCTAGTTCATAGCTTAAGGCGGAACCGGTGATACCTCCACCGATAATTATATAATCATAAGTTGTGGTCATAATTGGGCTTATTTTTTCTCAATTAATCTATTCTATCATTATACTTGCTCGGTTCCCTAGTTCTGATTTGATCAATAATTGCTATAATTATAGAAAAAGTTGAAAGCGGGATGGGATAACTATGCAACAGTTAGAAACTAGGGGGATAACTGACCGATGGATTAGAGGTAGTTGGGAAGAATACTTAGAAGCAATTAAAAACTTCCCAGAAAATCAAGGAAAAAGTTATTATTACAATGGCTATTATCGATTAGAAATGACTCCTATTGGATTTGAACACGCTAGAGATCATCATGTTGTCTTTTTGGGGGTGAGTCTCTACGCTATCCTCAAAGAAATTCCTTTTCAAGGACTCCCCACTTGTTCCTATCGCAAAAGAGGAATTAGAGAAGTGCAGCCAGATATATCTTACTATCTAGGAGAGAAAGCGAATCTGATACCAAATGGGACTTCGATTATTGATTTAAATCAGTATCCTCCACCAGATTTAGTCATTGAAATCTCAAAATCTACCCTCAATGATGACTTAGGTAATAAACGCTTACTCTACGAAGAATTAGGGGTTAGTGAATACTGGAGTGTTAAGGTAGATGATCCTCAAATATTCGCTTTTGAAATAATCGATCGAGGTAGCAAAAGAATTGATATATCAAAGGTTTTACCTAATTTAAAACTTGCGGTTTTAGAGTCAGCTTTACAACAGGCACGCACCAGAGATCAAAGTCAGGTGGGACGTTGGTTAATCAGTCAATTTCAAGGTTAACCCCATAAAATCGAGGCTAAGATTATGCAACAGCTAGAAACTACTATCTCGACAGATTTATGGATTAAAGCTACTTGGAAAGAATACTTAGAAGCAATTAAAAACTTCCCAGAAAATCAAGGAAAAAGTTATTATTACAATGGCTATTATCGATTAGAAATGACTCCTATTGGTAACGATCATGCCAGCGATCATGCTATTTTGATCTTCGCTGTTAGTCTCTATGCTACCCTAAAAAATCTGGCCTTTAGTGCCAAAGATAATTGCAGTTTTCGCAGGTCTGGTTATCGAGAAGTTCAACCGGATATATCTTATTATTTTGCCGAGAAAGCTAATCTGATTCCCTACGGTACTTCGATTATTGATTTAAATCAGTATCCCCCACCAGATTTAGTCATTGAAATCTCAAAATCTACCCTTAATGATGACTTAGGTAATAAACGCTTACTCTACGAAGAATTAGGGGTTAGTGAATACTGGAGTGTTCAGGTAGATGATCCTCAAATATTCGCCTTTGAAATAATCGATCGAGGTAGCAAAAGAATTGATATATCAAAGGTTTTACCTAATTTAAAACTTGCGGTTTTAGAGTCAGCTTTACAACAGGCACGCACCAGAGATCAAAGTCAGGTGGGACTTTGGTTAATCAGTCAATTTCAAGGTTAAATCCTACTGTTTTTTAGCAGCCGCTTTCTCCAATAAAGACTCGGCAAAAGCGAGGGCATCTGCTGCCGAATTTCCTCCCGTTAATTGTGCCAATTCTTCCCTTCTCGTCTGACGATTATCGAGAGAAGTAACCCGGACAACCGTGCGAATTTCCGAGAGATTAGTGGAATTATCTTCGGCAATCATTTGTTTATAAACTCGAAAATGGTGATCAGCTAAAGCAGCCACTAAGGGTTGATGGGTAACGCATAAAACTTGATATTGTTGACCTAATTGATCTAATTTATCGGCAATTGCTTGGGCAACTTTTCCCGATACTCCCGCATCAATTTCATCAAAAATTAGGGTTGCTGCTGCCGATTGGGATTGGGAAAAACAGGACTTTAACGCTAGGAGAAAACGACTCATTTCTCCTCCGGAAGCGGTACTGGATAAAGGTTGGATTTTTTCCCCGGGATTGGGACTAAAATAAAATCCCACTTGATCGACTCCCAGACTGCTAGGATTACCCGGAGCAATCCGACAGACAAAAATCACCTTTTCCATGGCTAAAGGTTTTAATTCCTGTACCAATTGTTTTTCTAGTTGACTAGCGGTTTCTTGTCGCAAAAAGGTCAACTGGGTGCTAGTTTCTCGATAGATGTTTTCCTGTTGCTGACAAATTTTTTCTAATTCTTCAATCGATTGTCCTTCTCCCGTCAACTCCGCTAATTCCTGCTGTAATTTCTGATAATAATCGAGTGCTTCGGCTAAACTTGGGCCATACTTGCGACAAATGCGCTTAAGTTGGACGATTCTCTCTTCTATCTCGTTCAATCTCTCCGGATCTGCCTCTAGACTATCCCCATAAACGTTGATTTCCTGTCCCGCTTCCACCACCTGATTTAATGCCGATCGCACCATCTCTAAAATTGGCTCTAAACTATTATCATAAACCATCATATTTGTCAAGATATTTTCAGCTTTTCCTAACAAATCGGCGACGGCGGGTTGATCGCGATCGTTTTGGTAGAGTAGTTGATAGACTTGATAGCTGGAATTTTGCAAATCGACACCGTGGGAGAGTCGGTTTCTTTCCTGTTCCAACTGTTCCAACTCGTCAGCAGCGGTTAAATTGGCTGATTCTAGTTCTTTTAGTTGATATTCTAGTAAATCTAATCTTTGTAGGCGATTTTGTTCCGATTGCAACCTATTGTTTAAACTATTCTTGCTTTCTTGCCAGTTAACGTAGGCTGTGGCTACTTTTTCCCGCTGCCGCAGCAGCGATTCACCCCCGTAGAGATCTAATAATTCCCTCTGTCGATTAGCGTCCATTAACTGAACTGTTTGACCTTGGGCGGTGATTTCTACCAAAAAATATCTTATTTGCGCCATTTGTTGGCGATTAGCGACGACTCCGTTAATGCGAGAACGAGAACGCAAGGAATTATTAGTAATCACTAATTCCCGGCTGATGGTCAGACTATTATCTTCTAATGGGTCAATTTCCTGACTTTCTAGCCAAGCAATTAATTCTGGAGTTAGAGAAAAAGTCGCTTCTAGGGTTGATTGTTGGCTTCCCTGACGGATGACGCGATGATTGACTTTACCACCGAGAACAATATCGATCGCATCTAATATAATCGATTTTCCTGCCCCCGTCTCACCGGTCAGTACATTTAATCCGCTGCCGAAAGTTAATTCTAAGCGATCGATGAGGGTAAAATTTTCAATTTGTAGGCAGGATAACATATATCGCTAATCAGTAATCGGTAATCAGTTGCTATTCTCATTATCCTTCAGCATTCCCTAATTTTCCCCGAAACGGTAGCCTTTCCCATAGACAGTATTAATTAGAGGTGTTTCTCCAGGCGCTTCGATTTTACGACGCAGCAAGCGCATCAGGGCAGGAACCACATTACTATTAGGTTGCTCCCCTTCTGACCAGAGATGCTGATAAATTTGTTCATGGGTGAGAAGTTGACCCGGATGGGTCATAAATAAAGTTAATAGTTGTATTTCTTTTGCTGATAAACTGATCGTGCGACCGTGACGATAGGCCACTTGATTTTCGCTATCGAGTTCTAAATCAGCACATTTTAATTTACTGCTATTACTAGCTTCAAAATTGGGAGAACGACGCAATAAAGCACGGACTCTCGCTAATAATTCTCGCAGTTGAAAGGGTTTGACTAAATAATCATCAGCACCGGCATCTAATCCCGCCACTCGATCATCTATGGTATCCTTAGCGGTTAGAAATAAAACGGGAGTGGTGTCCCCTTGATTGCGTAAATATTGACAGATTTGTAATCCGGATTGCTGGGGTAACATCCAATCGAGAATTAAGAGGTCATAATTATTCTCTTGTGCCAATTCTAACCCCGTCCGACCATTATCAGCAATATCAACTTCATAGCCTTCTTGAGCAAGAATTTGTTCTAAGGGTTCGGTTAATTCTTTTTCATCATCAACGATAAGTATTTTCATAAAAGTAAAAAAGATGGTGTTGGGTTTTGGGGTTTTGGGGTTTTTTAGTTGAATCTCCCCATTTCCCCATATCCCCATTTCTCCTAATTATCGATCTTTGGGTAATAAATTGCGCCATTCGAGAGGGATATAACTTTCAATAAATCTAGCTAGGGTTGGGTAATGACGCTGGTACAAAATTCCCATATAGATAATACCAAGTCCTAGGACGGTTAGGGCAAAGGGAAAGAAAATTGAATCGGCAAAGATACGATAGGAGAGATAGGAAAGATAGGCAAATACTCCGACACCTCCGAAAACCACAAATAATCTTCTTTTTAGCAGGACGGATAATAACATCAATCCCAAGTTAATTAGACAGTACAAAAATCGTTGCGCTTCATTATCATCGATGAGGAGAGATAAACTAAACCAAAACATAATTAATCCGAATAAGTACAGCCAAAAAGCAAAATCACCCCGACTACGGCGCTGACGTACATCAATTAAATAGGCAGTTATCAAACAGGCAATTCCAAACCAAAAGGATACCCACAGTCGCATTCTCCATGTATATTCGTTCTCTCCAAATAGCAAAGGGGTTAAGTCCATTGACATATACCACAGACTAAAGGCGATCGGTGCAGTTAAAAAAGGAAATTTAACAAATCGCAAAGTTATTAATCCCGCGATAATCGTGCCTAATTCCATTAAAAACCAACTGCCTTTAATCCATGTATGGAAATCTCGATAGATGCCCGGATATCCGGCTTGCCAGTATCCTGTCCAGCGTTGTAAACCATAGATTGCTAAGGGAGTCATTGCCACTGCCATGGTAAATAAAAGGCCGCCGGGGATTTTGAGATTTTGCTGAAAATAGAGATTTTTACCGGTGAAAATAAAACAAATTGCATAAAACAGGGCGATAAAAAATAGTCCTGCACCACCGAAACTCTCCCAAGCTTCGTTCATAAACCACCCCAGGGCAGAGATAACAATTAATGCCCCAAAATAATAGGCCACATTAGCAAAATTAAAGCGAGGGCGATTAACTTCATCTTCTTGGGGATAACGGGATAAAAAAGCCGTCCATAAATTTTCAGCTTGGCTGGCAGTAATTAGGTTTTGTTGTACCGCCCAATCAAAATCTTCTCTTTCTAGTCTCATAATATTGTCTAGTCCTTAAGCTAAGATGTATTTTAACCGCTTATCCTAAGGATAAGGGAATAGGGCATAGGCGCAGATGTTAAATCCTGTAGTAAAACTTAACATTTACCGATTGCAACATCCGAAATCTGCAAAATAGAGTATAATTCAGTCTAGATTAACTATTATCGAAGCCATCATGATAACTAAATCAGAACTCTATGAACAAGATTTTCAATTATGGCTGATAACAACAATAGGTCAGTTAGAACAAGGAGATTTTCAGGCATTAGATGTATCTCATTTGGTTGAGGAGTTAAAAGAATTGGGTAAATCAGATAAAAATGCCTTGGAAGGAAATTTAATGATTTTGCTGGCTCATTTACTGAAATTAAAAGTACAATCCTCCGCCCCTGAAAGCATGAAATCTAGCTGGTATAGCTCCATTGTCGAACACAGGGAACGAGTTGTCGCCTTACTAGAAAACACCCCTTCTTTGAAATCTCATCTAGCAATCGCCATCGATAAAACCTATCCTAAAGGTCGCAAAATTGCCATCAAGGAAAGTAAATTGGCTGACTTTGGAATTGCGATTCCTCCAGAGGAAGCATATCCCTTAGACTGCCCTTTTTCCTTAGAACAGATTCTTGACGAAGATTTCTATGGCTGATAATTTATATTAATCCATCGGCTAAGACCCATTCAAAATGCTTCTAAAAAGTCTTCAAATCTCAAAAATTGGGAAGCTATACAAGTCACATCTGTTTCCCGATACTAAGCGATTCGACTGACTTTAAATAGAGCTTAAAATAGAGCTTACAAGCTTTTTTGCCCAACCCTAGTTAATCAGCCTTCAAGAATAAGTAAAAATTATAAATTTAAGGTAAAAAATTAAAATATTTAAATATTTGGGGCGATTAGTTAAATGTAACAAGTAAGTTACAAGATTTTGATTTTCCCAGAATTTGCCAAAATTTGGCTGTAAATCGGGGTTGCCTACATTTAATAATATGGTATGATCGTGGTATGCTGCGGGCTTAGTTTGAGCATTAAACCTTAAATCAACGCAAAACCAAGACAATGAGGGGACTGTGTTGATACTCTTGCCCAAAAAAAGCCGCCAGTGATGAAATTTTTTTATGTTGCAATTTTTGAAGTTTTGTAAAGGCTATTGACTTAAAGCCAGAATTGTGCAACTCTCCCCGCTCCAAACTCCGGCACTCGCAGACAGTCAACAGCTAATCAAGTTGGGAACTAGGAGGAGAGGTCAACTCCTAGTCCCCTGTTTTTTGGAATATCAATTCCGCTTAAGGTACTTCAGTCCAGCGCCTAAGCCTCCTAGTACCAGCAAACTCAGCACAGTTGACGGTTCGGGAATCGGGGCAGAAAAGTTAGAAATCGTCACACTAGCCCGTCCGCCGACGTTGTCTCTAGTGAAAATACGGAAACCAAAGCTGTCGCCAGCTAGGACGTTAAACGTCGATGTCCCGTTTTGGACAACACCTCCCCCATCGTCAGTTACTTGGATGAAGCTGCCGTTGAGCAGATATCCGAAGGGATCGAAGAAAGGCCCATCATTAGTCGAATAGTTCCAATCAAACGTCACCGTCCCAGCCGCAGCCGCAGTGGTGGTGTAGTTTGTGGTTCCAGAATTGAAAGAAAAATTGTCCCCCCCAGTCAGGCTAATGGACGCGGGAGCGCCGCCGGTATTGACGAACCCGTCGGCATTACTATTGGTAAATGTCCAATTAATGGGATCGTAAGCGTCTTGGAAACCGAACACTGTTGCGGCACTAGCACCAGAAGCAGCGGCTAGGGTGAGGCCAACAGTAGTGACAGTCATTGCGGTCTATGACCGCAATGACTCGAATAATTTTGGCGATTTGGTGGCCATGGCCCTAAAAATAAATTAATGTACCCCTTAAGGTTAAGGTTGATCAAAATATTTTTCAAGAGGATTTTTTATGGAAATATTCAATCCTATTTATATAGATAAGTAAATGGTTGGTTCTCTTATTCTTTGTGTGATCAGTGTAACTTATATAGTAGCGATCAATCTTTGTGTCCTTTCTGTCTGGAGTGGTTGGTTTCACTCATTCGCCCGCAAATCTACTCGAATCTGGCGCTGCTGATTTTTTATCTCAGTTTGAAGAGGGGCTAAAAACTGGGGCAATGTGGACATCGATCGAAAGACTAAGCTAAACTGGTAATGACTATGTATTAGGGCGGAGGTCAACGGATACAACTATGGACAATTTGGAGGTAAAACAAAAACCGATCCGGTGTTTAGAAGATGCGATCGAAAGGTGTCAAACTTTAGGAATGCGGGTTAGTCGTCAGCGTCGCTATATTTTAGAATTGCTGTGGCAAGCGCAGGAACACCTATCAGCGAGAGAAATTTATGATCGTCTCAATCTGCAAGGAAAGAACATCGGTCATACCTCAGTGTACCAAAACCTAGAGGCCCTATCGGGTCAAGGAATTATCGAATCTGTGGAACGCTGGGACGGCAGACTCTACGGCAACATCAGCGATTCTCACAGTCACGTCAATTGTCTGGACAGTCAAGAAATCATCGATGTGCATATCCAACTTCCCCCGGAATTAATTAAACAGATTGAGGCATCGACGGGGGTAAAAATTACCGATTATCGCATCGATTTCTATGGCTATAAAGAAAACAAATGAGCCAGATCACTGTATAATTGACCCTGTGAATAGTATCCGTTGACAGGCTGCAACTCTTGTGATCGATCGCCCTCTCACCCTAATTATCATCGATAATGACCCGATTTTCCGCTTGGGTCTGGTGCAGGCCTTGTCGCAGATAGAAAATATTAGTATCGTCACCGAAGGGGATTTAGAAACAATTTTCGCTTTGACTCTGAATCCCTCCCCCGAAATTATTATTATCGATCCTCTCTTTGATTGGTCTTACTGTCAAATTCTCCACTCTCGCTATCCCGAAAGTAAAATTGTTTTATTAACCTTTCCTCTCGATTCCCGACAGCAACTAATCGCCAGAGAATTAGGCATCGCTGGTTATATTCCCAAAGGCACAAACCTAGAGCAATTTATCACTATTTTAGGGCAAATTTCCCGAGATGAAACCCACGATGTTGCCCCTTCTGCTCTCACCATTGCTACTCGTTCAAGTTTAGCTCCTAGCCATTGGTTAATCACTGCCGGCAAAACGGGATTAAATCGCATCGAAAGTGAATTACATTTAATTGATCTCCATCTCAATCAACAGTCTTTATCCGGCTTTGATCGCTTTTATTGGCAGGGAAGAAAACGAGAACTTTTAGCAGCCCTATGGCTAGTGAGAAAACTAATTCCCCTGGAAGGTAGCTATTACAATTCAGCTTCAGCGACACCTCCGGTAATAATTAACAATATCGATCGGGAATTACCAATTTTAAGCCGCGAGCGTCCCCTCTGTGTTTCTGCGGTTTTTGAGTCCACTTTAGCGGTCATTCGATCGCCTTTAATTAATAGAACAAAGATTAGTTTTGAAATCGATGTTTTACAGGATAATCGGCAACGGGAATTATTGTATTTAGTTCTCGATGAAATTCGTAAAAATGTCGATGAAATCAGATATTTACAGATTAGCATCGGGGAATTAACCAGTCGCTTAAATCTGATTATTTACGATATCTGGGAGAAAGTTACGCGTAAATTTTTAGAAATTAATGCCTCGGTTTATGACGAAATTAGTAAAGGCAGACTTAACGAAATTATTCTGGAAGAAAGAGAGGCAATTCAAACAGAAATCCTCAATAAAATTCCTTTTGCTCTTGACTTATTTTCCTATTTAGTGTACGAAAATAGTTTAACTATTGACGGAGTAGAATACCGGGCTAATGCTCCTGAAACCATCGCCAGAGCCGAAATTCTCCTGCAAAATCTCATTCATAATATTGCCAATGCAGTGACAGTAATTATTCTCAATAACTTCTCGGAATCGGAAAGAATCAAACAAAAACTTTACCAGTCAGAATTTCTCATCGCCAGAAAATTAGCTAAAATTCGCAATGAATTATCTTGGAAATACCGACGGCAACAATACTGGCAAGAACCTAAAGATATCTTTGAAAGTCAATATCAATTATTTCACTATAGCGAGGGAGAAATCCAATCTCTAGCCATTTATTCCCCTCGACAGGAAGAATTAAATAGTTTAACAGGCATACCCTGGTTAGTTTCGATCGCCTTAGAATTAAGAGACTCTTTATCTCCTCGTTTACGCGCTTTTTTTCGGGTGGTGGGTAAGGGAGTAGTCTATATTCTTATCCAAGTTATCGGTCGCGGTATTGGTTTAGTAGTTCGCGGGGTTTTACAGGGAGTCGGTAACACTTGGCAGGAAGTCAAAGGTAAAAAGGGATCATGAATTAAGTAGTCGTGCAAAATTAATTTCCTAGTCGAGACAGGAGACGGGATACAGCTATTAGGGATCGGATTTTAGTTTTCAGTTCACTGTTTACTCACAGCAGAAGTCTGACGGAGTAGTGGCTTAGATGTGTAATTAATTGTGCTTAGATACTTAACAGTAATTATCGTCCCATTTCTCGCTTTAATTTTTTCAATTCTTCTTCCATTTCCCATTCTTTAAATTTTAGATCGAGATTATCGTAGTTCGAGCGCTGATAGTCCGATTCTTGGGGTTGATCCCAAAAAGTGGTTTCCCAGTCACGCGACTGATTTTTAGGGGCTTTTTCGGCTTTAATTTGCACTTCTTGACGACGTTGTTGGATCTGTTGCAGTAACTCTTGGGATTGACTCAGACGTTTTTTCACCCCTTCCATCCGTCCCCAAAGTTGATTACCCTCACGGAAGAGGGCCGCCTCGCGTTCACTAGCAGCCTTAAGCAAGTCCTGCCGTCCGGCAGCCTTAGCCTTATCAATTCTAGCGTGCCAAGTTTGGATATCTTGGGCAGTGGCCAAAATTTGCTGTTCGAGACGTTGACGCTCATTTTCTAGGGCGCTAATCAGTTTAGCAGTATCGCGCTCCTGTTCGCGCAGTTGTTCCACCAGCGCCTGTAATTCTAATTGGGGATGACTTCTGAGAAATTCTTCCAGTTGGGTTTCAAGAAAGCGACTGACATCATCAAATAGATTGCCCATCTGTGCAGTATCCTAAATTTGCAATTAAAGTCTAGGAGCGATTTTAATCCCCCTCTTTTTAGCATAGGCTAGATCAACCCTAGGTTTAAATATATTTGGGAAAAGTAGTACAAAAATGTTATTCGGCTGCCGGTTAGGGACGGGGAAACCAGTATAATAAAACTAAGTAGCTGGTTATAATTAAATTAAAAATGGATTTTAGGTTCGATCCCCCCTTCCCCCCTTGATAAGGGGGGTGCCGATCCCCCCTTAGTCCCCCCTTAATAAGCTGTCCTTTAGTCACATCTTTCTTAACATTTCAAACCTTTGTAGCACAAGGCTTTCAAGACTCGGTTAACAATTTGTAATATTCCTTGTTGACACCCTTACTGACAAAGAAAAAACTGAAATCAAGTCAGGATAAGG
>NZ_JBLZRT010000174.1:0-24446 GCF_048564745.1 Microcystis sp. | reverse complement strand
AAAATTCCCCAAGCTCCCTCTCTGTCCAGCAATGCTCTAAAGTTGATAAATATCAATCTAACAAAAACTCAAAGCCCTATTGTACAAGCTTTACAAGCATGAGTTGTTGATAGTTTTGCATGACAGGTTCGGTAGAGCCAGCTTTTTTCACTCACTTTGGTTAACATTAAACTTAATTTTTTATCTCTTGACATACTCTAATTTAGATTCTATAATTAGGTATAGGGGCAAGTTCTTGTTTAATCAAGATGGCGATTATCTCTGTCCACTAAAAGACTGGTTTGCTAGGAGTCAAGGCTAAAAATATTCTATCTATTCAACAACCCGCAAGGGTAAACGGTCAAATCAAGCGCAGTAGCAGTAAATGAAAGAGCAAGGATTGTTATTTTCTGAAGATAGCCTGTTACCTGAAAAACTCCCGCAAATTCAGGAATTACGACCTTCTAACAATCTTTCCGCAGTTTTTGAAGAGTGCCATAATTATATTTACGCCAACGAAGGAATGCTCAAAGACAAGATTTTTCACGAGATGGTTAAACTAATCATCATCAAACTTCATGATGAAAAATCTGCCAAGCAATCTGTAAACTTTGGCGTTACAGCAAGTGAATATAAAGCCATCGTAGCAAATAAGTCCGATGAATTTATGTCGCGTCTCAGTCAATTATTTACCTCCATCAAGAATCATTATCGGAGATTTTTCACCGATGACACATTCAAGTTAAAACCTTTGACTCTTGCTTATATTGTAGGCAGGTTACAGTACATTAATTTAACTAAAACATCTGGCGATATAAAAGGGGAAGCCTTTCAGACTTTTGTAAATAGACACCAGCGTGGAGATAGGGGAGAATTTTTTACCCCTCACCCAATTGTCCGTCTTGCGGTTGAAATGATAGACCCCAAACCAAACGAAAAAATTATAGATCCTGCTTGCGGAAGTGGTGGTTTTTTAATTCAAGCAATCAACCATGTTCGACAAAATAACCCAGAGTTCGATATAGCAAGTTTTGTGCAAGAAAGTATTACAGGAATTGAATTTAATCCCGATGTCGCTCTTTCGGGAATGATTCGTTTAGTTTTTGAAGGTGGCACAGGTTCAGAAATTATCTGCACTAATGCGCTTATCGAAGATGAAAAATTAAATAATTCCTTTGATGTTATCTTGACCAATCCTCCTTTCGGAAATAAAGGCAAAGTAGAAGACCAGAAAATTCTTCAATCATATCTTCTCGCCCGAAAATGGCATAAATCAGCGTCCAATGGTTGGGAAGTTTCCCAAGCCGTTTTAGCGGGTCAGTCGCCCGATATTTTATTTATTGAGAAATCTATAAAATTATTGCGCGCAGGTGGGCGCATGGCGATTATTCTGCCCGATGGTTTATTACAAAATATCTCTAATGGACCGATTCGCCATTGGTTGCGCTCCCAAACAAAAATATTAGGTGTTGTTTCCATACCGCCGGAAGCCTTTGTACCCTACGGTACAGGAATCAAGACATCACTTTTAGTAGTTCAAAAATTACCAGCAGACAATGATTCTTGTTTTATGGCACAAATCAAAAAAATAGGCTATGACGTTAAAGGACAAACAATATATAAGCGCGACGAGTCGGGAGTTATAGCCCGAAAAAAATCAGGTTTGCCAATAGTTGACGATGATATAGATGATATTTCTCAATCTTTTAGGTCATTTATCAATGGGGAATTTGCACAAAACAGCGATTGTATTTATACAGTTAAGAATACCCTGCTCAATTCGAGACTGGATGCCGAACATTATTTACCCAATGACCAAAAATTATTAGAACATCTAAAATCTATTGGGGCGAAACCTTTAGGTGAAATTGCCGATATTTTGAGAGAGGCGGCTGATTTTCGTTTAGCTAGGGATAGTGAAATTAGATATATAGCTATTTCCGATGTTGATTATCGTACAATGCAAGTTGTTTCTCAACAAATAATTAAGGCACACGAGGCCCCATCTCGCGCAACTTATAGATTGTACAAAGGCGATATTATTACGGCAATTTCAGGAGCAAGTACAGGAACACCACGCCAAGCAACAGCCCTAATCACGGAAGATGAAGACGGAGCAATTTGCTCAAATGGATTTTCAGTATTAAGAAATATTCAGGGAGTCGAGCCTTTGTTTTTATTAGTATATATGCGAACAGACTTTTTTTTGCGTCAGATTAAAAGGTACATGACAGGTCATGCTATTCCTACTATTTTAGTGGATGATTTGTTAAAAGTTTTAGTGCCTATTCCACCCGAATCTGAACAGCAGAGAATCGCAAAAAGTATGGCTGAAATTCAAGCAATTAGAAAAGAAGCGTTAAAAGCAAGTGAGAATGTTGTTAACCAAATGAGTCTTTTACTTGGCCAATTTGAGTAAAGCAAAAAGCAGGTTAAGCTTAGAAAAGGTCTTAAGGTGGTTGATTTATCCCAACCTTAAGACAGGACTAGAATAGCTAGGATAAATCAACAGGGATTCTCAATTCGCCCGGGAAATGTGCGTCACCAGGGCCGCCGATTGTAGGATAGGGGTAGTGGTGACGGAATCCGTCGCTAGGGTAAAGAGAGGATTGGAGAGGATACCGGCCAGGGAAGTGGCCACTAGGGAGAGGACAATGCCCACCTGTAGGGGACGCATCCCGGTAAGGGTCCAATTGATAACGGGGTAATTTTTCACCGCATCGGACATCTCTTGGGGTTCCTTGACCACCATCATTTTGACCACACGGATATAGTAGTAAATCGAGGCCACACTGGTGACTAAACCAACGAGGACGAGGGCATAAAGTCCCGCTTGCCAACCGGCCCAGAATAGATAAATCTTACCAAAGAAGCCCGCTAGAGGCGGAATTCCTCCCAAAGAGAGCAGACAGATGCTTAAACAGAGGGTTAGGAGCGGATCTTTCTGGTAGAGTCCCGAATACTCAGCGATCTGATCGGTTCCAGTTCTCAGAGCAAAGAGAATCACACAGGCAAAAGCCCCTAGGTTCATGAACAGGTAAATTAACAGATAGAAAATCATGCTAGAGTAACCCGCGTCAGTACCGGCGGTTAAACCAATCATGACAAAACCCGCCTGACCGATCGAGGAATAGGCTAACATCCGTTTCATGCTAGTTTGGGCCAAGGCGACCACGTTGCCGAGGATCATGCTCAAAATTGCTAGGGCGATAAAGATAAACCGCCATTGTTCGCTGACTAGACCGAAAACCGTCACTAATAGGCGAATTGCTAGGGCAAAACCGGCCGCTTTGGAACCCACCGAGAGGAAAGCCACCACGGGAGTGGGTGAACCTTCGTACACATCAGGAGTCCATTGGTGAAAGGGAACCGCCGAAATTTTGAAGGCGATACCGGCAATCACAAAAACTAATGCGATCGCTAAGGCCAGGGACTGACCACCGTTAACATCGGTTAATTTTTGGGCAATGGCACTTAAACTGGTTTCACCTCCGGATAAACCGTAGAGAAGGGAAACACCATAGAGGAAAATCGCCGAGCTAGAAGCTCCAATTAACAGGTATTTTAAAGCGGCCTCGTTCGATCGAGGATCCCGTTTCATGTAACCGGTCATTAGATAGGAGGAAATACTGAGCATTTCTAGGGAGATGAAGATCATCACCAATTCACTAGCGCCAGATAGGAACATTCCCCCGAGGGTTGCGGTGAGCATAATGGCCAAGAATTCCGCTAGGGAGGTTCCCGCTTGTTCCACATAACGGATAGACATCAGCACTGTGGAGGCGGTAGAAAGAGCAATAATCGCCCTAAAGACGATACTGAGATTATCCCCCTCAAAAGCCCCTAAAAAGGCCACTGGTTTCGGATTGTCCCAGGTAAAGTAGAGAGCAACCACAGCAGCGAGCAGACCAGCGATCGCAACGTAGGGCAGCCAACTTCTGGCACTCCGTCCCACGATTAAATCGCCGATTAAAATCACCATCAGGGTAATAATCAGGATTCCTTCGGGCCAGATAACGCCGGCGTTTAGCTGACTGGCAACAAGACTAGAAAAATCCATATTGATTGAGGTTAAAGGAATTTGAAGTTAAAAAAGGCTTAATACAAGCTTAGGGCATTTGATCAGCGATTCAGTGATCAGTTATCAGTGATCACTGATCAGATGTGATTTTTCAGTTTACTGATCGCCGCTATCGGGTTAAAATATCTAAAAACCCAGATAAATTTGACATAATCTTAGCTTTTATGGGTAGTGTAGTTGTCTCGTGTCTTTTTTATCCTCCTGTCTCTGATTCTCCTCTGCAAAGGGAAAATCTTTGATTTTTGCAGCAGAGCTAATTTCTGATGTTGACAAGTTGTCACCGAGATGTATCCAAGTTAACAGGGAAAAAGTGAAAACTCAGGAAATCATGACATAGACTGGCATCGTTAGTTGTCATTGAAGGATTCTGGTAAAATCAGGCTAGGGAAACCCCCGAAAAATCACTTGTTTTCGAGCCATCCGCTTGATTTTGTTGTTGAAAAACTTTCTAGTTCGCTCCATCCTTTTCCTTTAGCGCTCGCTTGAATGAGTAACGAAACCTATCTCAATCATCCCACTTTCGGTCTATTATACAGAGTGTGTCTATTAGAAGAACATCAGGAATTATTCACCACTCTTTATGCCCAACGTCTTTTTTTTCTGGTGACGGTGGGACCCAAAAAAGTCTCGTTCGATCCGATTAGTCGTTCCGATGCTCGTCTTTTGGTGGAAAACCGGCTGCGGAATTTGCGACGGCGCAGTAATGTGCAAGAATTTAACAGTCTCAACCAAACTTATCAACAAACCTTTTCAGTCTAGTTCATGACGATCGCTAGTCGTATCGAGTCAATCCGTCTTACCCTACCCCCCTGCACGCGTCTGATTGCCGTCAGTAAACAGGTATCTGGCGATTATATCCGTCAAGCTTACCGAGCAGGAGTGAGAGATTTTGCTGAAAGTAAGCTACAGGAAGCAATCTCGAAGCAGCAAGAACTAAAAGACCTGCCAGATATTTCTTGGCACTTTATTGGGCATCTACAGGCAAATAAAGCGCGCAAAGTCCTAGAATCTTTCGATTTAATCCATTCCCTCGATAGTTTAAAATTAGCCCAAAGACTCGATCGCCTAGCTGGGGAATTAGAGATTAATCCCCAAGTTTTGCTACAGGTGAAAGTTGTCCCCGATCCCGATAAGTTCGGTTGGGACAAGGCCGAATTACTAGCAGCTCTTCCCGCTTTAGTCAACTGTCAACAGCTAAAAATTCAGGGTTTGATGACAATTCTGCCCCAGGGATTATCCACTGGGGAAAAGTTAGCCGCCTTTGAAAAAACCAGCGATTTAGCCCGAATAATCGAGAATAGCTCTAGTTTATGCCTGCCCCATCTATCCATGGGGATGTCTAACGATTATCCCCTTGCCCTCAAGGCTGGAGCCACTTTGATCCGGGTGGGAACTGGCATCTTTGGCGAACGCATTTACTGAACCATCTCCGTAAATTTACAGAAAAAACCCCTAGAAAATTTAATAATTGGTGACAATATATCTTAAAATTACAGCGTCTAGTCTAGAAAATGGTGGTTAGAAATGAGGAATTGACTTTTTCCCAATCCCTGAAAACTATCCCCTGATAACTGATAACTGAAAAGAGGGAACTAACCGCTGCCTCCAGACGACTAAAATGACGAACCCTTAACAAAACAGTTCCCCTGTACCAAATGAGAGCAACAATTGTTAAAGGCCAATAAATAACCCCGACTCTAGACAAGACCACCCAAAAAAATCTTTTGAAGGACCTTAGACTGTGAACAACATTTTTACCAAGCTCAAAGATTTTGTCGGCATCTCCGAACAACCAGAAGACGAAGACGAAACCGACTACGAAGAAATGAACTGGGAAAAGTCTTCCCCCCAAGATAGGGATCAAAACGAAGAAGAAGAACCCCTTAATCGTCGTCAACGCGAACCTTTAAATCTCAGTACAGCCACATCTATGGGACTCAACAGAAGCAACGTGATCGGTATGCCAGGTATTAACAACAATAATGCAGAAGTGGTCGTGATCGAGCCCCATTCCTTCGAGGAAATGCCCCAAGTTATCCAAACCCTGAGAGAACGCAAATCGGTGGTTTTAAACCTCAACGTCATGGATCCCGAAGAAGCACAAAGAGCCGTGGATTTTGTCGCCGGTGGCACTTATGCAATTGATGGTCATCAAGAACGCATCGGTGAGAGTATTTTCCTATTTACCCCCAGCTGCGTTAAAGTTAGCACCCTTTCCGGAACCATTCACGATATCACCGACAACCCGAAAATGGCTCGTCCCGTTTCCCCCGCACCTGTTTGGGGCGCCGAAAGCAGTCGATTAGCTCAATGAATCCTCCCATAGTCCTCTCGTCAAGTTTGTCGAAGCTAGAAATCGATCGATTCTCGAGAGGATGTGTTTTTTCTGGGTAAGACCTCTAAATCTGCCTTTTTTTCTTTTTACTTTTTACTTTAAAAAATACTGTGTCTATTCGCTTAGGAATTATTGGCGGTGGAGTGATGGCCGAGGCCATTCTCAGCCGTTTATTAAAAAAAAATATTTATAGTCCCGAAACGGTGTTAGTCAGTGAACCCCAATCCCAACGGCGTAACTTTTGGGTTAATACCTACGGAGTGCAAGTCAGTGAGGATAACCGGGAAGCCGCCAGAGCAACTGAGGTATTAATCTTAGCGGTAAAACCGCAAATTTTAGAGCAAGTAGTGAATAGTTTGCTGGGAATACCCGAAAAACCCCTAATTATCTCGATTTTAGCGGGAGTTACCCTCAATCGCTTAGAAATGGGCTTTCCCGATCGCCCCGTCATCCGGACGATGCCCAATACCCCCGCCACGGTGGGACAAGGGGTTACAGCGATCGCATCTGGTCGTCATGCGGAACCAGAACATCTGGCCGTAGCTAGAGATATTTTTGCTGCGGTCGGTTCGGTGGTGGAAGTTCCCGAGGCTTTGATGGACGCGGTAACGGGATTATCGGGATCGGGCCCAGCATTTGTGGCCTTGATGGTGGAAGCTTTAAGCGATGGTGGTGTGGCGGCTGGATTACCGCGAGCGATCGCGTCTCAATTGGCCATAGAAACAGTTTTAGGGACGGCAACCCTATTAAAAGAATCGGCCATACATCCGGGGGAATTAAAGGATCGCGTCACTAGCCCCGGGGGAACGACGATTGCCGGGGTGAGACAATTAGAAAAAGGCTCTTTTCGATCGACTATTATCGAGGCAGTGGTGGCGGCCTATCATAGATCTAAAGATTTAGGGCGTAGTTCCGAAAAGTAATCTTGGTATCTTTTTTAACCCATAACTGATGTGTCGATCTGTGATCAAATACGCAGCAATTCTTGTCCAGAAAAAGTTATCGTTTTTTCTTTTTTACCGGTTTTTGAGCCACTTTTCGAGAACGTTTATAGGCCGATCCGATCCAATCACTACAACTATGACTCATTGCCCCTAATTCTAAACCTAGGAAAATAGCGATCGCTACCCGGGGATACTGTTGCCATAATGCGATCGCTTGCTGCGGCCACAGTCGCCAATCCCAGTCTATACCCCAGAAACTTTGCAGGATGGGAATGATGATGATCGCCGCTAGTAAAAGAAAACTACCAAGATAAAATAACCGAAAAATTGTGCCGATCAATAAACCGTGGGATAACCAACCGCGATGACGGATCATAGAACGATAGGGTAGCCACAACCAGCGCAGATAACCCCAACGTTTGTATTGTACCGAGTGGATGTCAAGATCCGGCCCAAACAGGAATCCGCTAAACAAATAACTGGCCAACAGTAACAGGGTTAATTTACCACTGCCACTGACCAAAAAACTCGCCCCCGCAATCGGTAGCAGCAAAATTAGGGTAATGCGATCGTGAGTTCGACCAGAGGGCATCGGAAAAAAATTAACTCGCTCAAAAAAATAATATACTTTTTTGAAAATATATGTTATGCTGAGAAAGTGCGAAATTGATTCGGGCGTTTAGCTCAGTGGTAGAGCGCCTGCCTTACAAGCAGGATGCCGTAAGTTCGACCCTTACAACGCCCATTTTATTCGATCCTTGCCTAGTCAAGCTCTCACTCCCGATCGCAGGTTGAGATTGAAACTATTGAGGGGAATTGTTGCTGGAAGGCAAAATTAGGACTAATTGCTGGTAAGCTAGTCAGTAGGTGCTAGGATTAATTTATCGCAGCACAGCGGTTATATGGCCAATTGGAAATGTATTAAAAATTGTGGAGCTTGTTGTCAACTAAATCCCGATGAGCGTCCTGACTTAGAAGAATATCTGACTCCCGCACAATTAAGTCAATATCTCAGCATGGTGGGGGAAGAAGGTTGGTGTATAAACTTTGATCGCCAAACCCGTCTCTGTACCATTTATGACCAGAGACCAGAATTTTGTCGTGTTCAACCCGATATTTTTGCCAAAATGTATCAAATTGAACCGGGAGAATTCGATCAATTTGCGATCGATTGTTGTCATGAACACATTGAGGATCTTTATGGGGAAAATAGCCTAGAAATGAATAGCTATCGTCAGCAAGTAGGCTAAGATTTATCCCTATCCCAGAAATAACTCGGACTGGAAAGAAAATAAGTGGTCTGGTTATTTTTCCTACCTTCTCGAGGGCTAAACCAGTAAAATTACGGAATTGATTGTTTCCCTGTTGAGGAGAAGTCTATAGGAAACTCAAAACCTCTAGTAGAGGTGCAGAGTTTGAGTTCAGGACAGGGAAAAACTATCATGGAAAAACCAGAAAAACAGCGCCGCAGACGCGGGGTTATCCTTACCACCACGGGACTAGAAAAATTACTTACTGCTAAACAAGAAGCGGAATATCGGGATAATCGCGGTCATCGTTTCACCCTAGAAGTCCTCAGCGAGAAAACTCTTTTAGGGGTAGATACTCTGATGAAGGTATTTGCTTGTGAATCGGGAGTGGATAAACAAACCCTGAAACATTGTTTTCAAGCCTTTAATTTAACTTTAGAAAATAGCGATTATTATCGTCCTAACTTACCAGAAACTAATACTATTAATCCTCAACTATTGCCTGAATTACCAGAGGGACAAGTCCCCCTCGATTCCCCCTTTTATATTAACAGAAATAATCTAGAACAGACTTGTTATCAAGAGATCTTGCGCGGGGGTAGTCTGATCCGGATTAACGCACCCAGAAAAATGGGAAAAACCTCCCTGATGGCCAGAATTATTAATTATGCTCAACAACAGCAATACCATACACTTTATTTCAGTTTTCGGTTAGCAGAAAGATCAATTTTTCAAGACTTAAATCACTGGATGCACTGGCTTTGTGTTAGTATTAGTCGCCAGTTAGATTTAGATAATCATCTCCCAGAGGATTGGGATGAATTCTTAGGGGGTAAAATTAACTGTAAAATCTATCTAGAAAAGCATATTCTCCCCCATCTCGATCGCCCTTTAGTGCTTGCCTTTGATGATCTTGAATATCTTTTACCCTATCCACAGCTAAGGGAAGAATTTTTTAGTATTCTGCACCTCTGGCACGAGGAAGGCAAAAACAAACCTCTCTGGCAAAAATTACGTTTAATTGTTGCCTATTCCCCTGCACAGGAGCTTGATAAAACCTCAGATACCTATCAATCTCCTTTCAGTCTTGGTTTACCGATCGAATTGCCTAATTTTACCAGCGCACAAGTACGAGAATTAAGTCAAAGACAGGGATTAGATCAGAATTTTGACTCCGAAAAATTACGGATATTTCTAGGTGGTAATCCCTATTTAATTCGTCTTGCTTGCTATCATCTTGATCGGGGTAATTGTACCCTAGAAAACATTCTAGCTAATTCGATCAACGAGGAAAATAATATTTTTGCAGATCATCTTAAACGTTTACTTTGGCATCTGCAATACTTAAAAGGCAATTTAGCGGCTATCTTTGCTAAGGTGGTGATGGCAGAAAAAGACATAGAAATTGATTTAATTGCCGCTTTTCACCTAGAAAGTCTCGGACTAATTCACCGACAAGGTAAGTTTTGCCGAGTCAGTTGTCCTCTCTATCGTCAATATTTTGGCGAATATTTCCGGCAACGTTCTGTTTTTTTGCCTCGAAAAACTTCTATCCTCGCCAAAAAAAATACGCTTGCTCACTTTGATACTTCCGAAAAAAGTCGCTATGCTATCTAGTTGATCGAATGTCATTATGAGGGAGTGATGCTAAATACTGTTTAAAAAGTATAGGAGAGTGGCAAGTGGGTTTTTAAAGTTCGAGTGGAATAGGCTTGTAGTTCCTGTGTTTTACGAATAAAACTTTTCTTACTCATCATGATCGCCAATCCAAAACCAGGTCACTGTATCCCCTGACAGCACTCTCAAAGCTCGATGACTCTTCGTTACACGCACTGACCAAATATCTTCGTCGCTGTCAATACACTTAAAATGTAACGACGGATGAAACGGATTCTCTACCCATAACCGATATGCTTTCTTGGCTCCGGCTTTGACTGCTGGCTTCAAGTCGCGATACTTCTGCCAAAATGAAGGCAATGTTGCGGAATTCATAGCTGCTCATAATCCATCGGCGCGGACAATCCTGCTGCAATCTCTTCTTTGGCTTTTCGTGCTGCTGCGACTAGATTATTCTTCGTCTGTTTAAACGACTGATCCCATCGTTTTTCTTCTTCAATTTCTGCAATATAAGCTCGAACATAATCTACTAACTGCTCTTGAAGCTCATCAGGCAGAGACTCAACCATCTTGATGATCGTGGTAATAGCAGGAGAGGGCATGGTATCTATCAGCGTAGTAGGTTTTCTCTATTCTACAACGTCCACCGCAAACCAAAAATGATATAATCGGTGCGTGGATTGTTAATTTTAGTTTTTTGACCGGATTTGTAACCGCAAACACGCACCCTACACTTTATTATCCTCGCAAAAAAAATTACGCTTGCTCACTGTAATACTTCCGAAAAAAGTCGCTATGCCATCTAGTTTATGATGCGTTACGCACTCGACTAACATAGCCTACATTCTATGTTTTAGATGCTAGGGTTGGGAGATGGAAGAATTAAGAATTGTCAATTGAACACCGTTATCTCTTTCATAAACTATCACGACGGGAAAGGTTAATTTAGCTTCTTTTTTTGGTAACGCTGGGAAAATATAGGAATAACCATTGCCTTTGAGCAACAGTCGCCAAATTCTCGGTTTATCAGGGTTACTAATATCATTAAGTTCGTTATCTAATAAACGTTTGTAGGATTGAAGATCGCCGATAATCCTAAAATTAGGTAGGTTAGTTTTTGTGGAACGACTTTCTAAGGGATTATTAAATTTTCGTCCTAAACTGGCATCTTGAGGCATAACAATCGTGACAATCGGTAAAGAAGAAGTTTCATTAACAGCATCTTTCCAAGCATCATCTTTTGCTTGCCAGGTTGCCAGCCAAAAAAGAGCCATCAGTACAAAAATAACGATAATAAATTCATTCAATAGGGATGATAAAAAATTAACGATCTTAGCTTGAGATTTACTCAAAGCAATCGGTAATCTTTTCAGATATTTTATTAGCCATCTTTGCCCAGCAAAGGTGATGACAGTAGCACCTATAATCACCAATAAAAATAGGATTTTTCTAGGAATTGCCCAAAGGTCTCCAAAAAATGTTTGAAAAGCGGCAAAATAAAAGGATTCGTTAGGAAGACTCAGAGTCGTAACTTCGAGGTAAAAAAAGCTAAAGTATGCCCAGCGATAAATCCAGCCAGTAAAGTAAAGAGCGGCGGCTAATAAAACCAATACACTAATTAGTTTACCGAGAGGATTAAATTCTGAGGAATTGTCGGGATCAGTCATGACAAACTGCTTGGGATGGTTGAAGTGAAAAAGGAGATGTTAAAATTCTATCATCTCTTATTTATTTCGATATTGAGGGGTTAAGTCGGATGATGAAAGCTATTTTGCGGGGGAGTATTTTCTCTTTGCTGTTGCTGGGAGTAGCAAGCGATAGGCGGTTAGAATGGCTTCAGGGTTCTGTCCGCAGTCAGGAAACGGCGTTAGAGGTGGCTGTACCAGATAAGGCGACGGTGGTACTCAAGCGGGGAAATCCTCTGACGGGACGGTTAACAGCTTTTAATCAGGAAAGTTTGAGACTGTCGGCGGGGGGTGATTCAGAAACAGTTCCTCTGAATCAAATTAAATCGATAGAATTTCAGGGAGATGTCTGGATTGAGGGTGAACCTCTTCCTTCTCGTATCCGAGGTTATGTTAAAACTTGGCCTGGAGTTCCTGTCACGGCTTTAAGGTTACAAAATCCTCCCCAGTCGGCTAAAGTCAACTTAAATAGGGTATTAACACCTGAAGAATTGCGGAAGCTACTTAATATCAAGGACAAGGTTCATGTACTATATAAAATTAATTTTAACTCGCCTCAAAAAATGACATTAGAAGCCTTTACTATGCCCAAAAAATAAATTATGTCTATCTCTCGTCTTAAACTTCTGGGTTATTTAATCATCACAACAACTATCCTAAGTGTTGCGATGTGGATGTCTCCTGAGCGAGGCAAATTTTTGCCATTTAAGGGCATCAATCAAGCTGTTACCCAAAATCTTCCAAACACACAACAGCAGCAACAGCAGAGGCGGATCGCCCTAGTAATTGGTAATGCAAATTACCAAGTTGGTAAGCTTGATACGCCGCTTAATGATGCCACAGATATGGCTAATGCTTTGAAGGAATTAGGTTTTGAGGTAATTTTGCTCAAGGATTCTTCTAAACGACAAATGGATGATGCTCTCGATCAGTTTACCACTCGAATTAATCAAGGTTATGTCGGTTTATTTTATTATGCAGGTCATGGAATGGAGGTAGAAGGAGAAAATTATCTTATTCCTGTTAATGCTCAGATTAAATATGAAAAAGATGTTGAGTATGAGTCAATGCCTTTGGGGAAAATACTCGGCAGAATGGAAGATGCGGGTAATCGAATTAATATTGTGATTTTAGATGCTTGTCGGGATAATCCTTTTCGTAAATTTTGGCGTTCATCTAGCAGGGGATTAACAGCACCATCGCAAGCAACATCAGGAACTTTAATTGCTTTTGCCACTGCACCGGGAAAAGTCGCTAGTGATGGTACTGGACGGAATGGATTATTTACTTCCTACTTATTGAAATATATTAAAACTCCCAATATGGAAGTGGATTCAATGCTGCGAAAAGTACGCTCTGATGTTGTCCAAAATACTAATAATTATCAAGTTCCTTGGACTTCATCTTCTTTAATAGGAGAATTTGCTTTTAATCAAAAAACTGAAACAACCCCTCCTATTGTGACTAGCTCACCTGTTCCTAACCCTAGCCCATCTATTGCTGTTGTACCAACGCCAAAACCAACCCCTTCACCTCCTCCTGTTACAGATCCTCAGCCTAGTTCTTCATCACCAGTAGATGATTTTACCAGCGCATCGCGAGCAGCGCTGGAACAGCAGACGCAGCCCCCTTCACTAACAGCTGTTGCTGCGTCGATGACAGAGAATGCGAGGATTACTAGAAGAATGCTCTCCGAGCATGCTACTCTTACATCGGGGTCAACAGGAGTGAATTATACCAACCTGCGAGACCTACTAGCAGCAGGGAAATGGAAAGAAGCAGATGTGGAAACAACTAGGGCGATGCTTCAAGCTGCTAAGAGGGAAAAGGAAGGGTGGTTCAGAGACGAAGATATTGAGAACTTTTCCTGTGAAGATTTGGGCATCATTGACCGGCTTTGGTTGTCAGCTAGTCAGGGTAAATTCGGCTTCAGCGTTCAGAAAGAAATCTATGAGAGTCTCGGTGGCACAAGAGAGTATAATCGGGAAGTGTGGAACAAGTTCGGCGATCGCGTCGGCTGGAGAAAAGGAGATAGTTGGTTGTACTACTCAGAGCTAACCTTTAAATTGACAGCCCCCAAAGCGCACCTCCCTAATGCCGAATGGATTTGGTTTGGGAGAGGACTCTTCTCTCGTGCAAAAGCTTGTTACCTGTAGAATATAACAATCTCAGGTCTTTTGTCAAGTCTAATTTTAGGGGTTTTGCTCACGGAAACATCAGCTTTTGGGGAACTCGATACTTAACGATGTTGATGTCTATTATCGCAGAATTTCTAAGTTTAATTTAGGAGATAAACAAGGGGCGATCGCATAATTCTTTTCAACGAGGTTATGAGCTATCCAGCAATTCGATACCCATCACCATCACCTGATTACATTTATTGATTTTTCATCGCATACTATTTAAAAAGAAACGTGCCAAAGACAAAAATCATCGTTAAGTGGCTTCAGAAATTACTCAAAACTGATAAAAAAGGATTTGCCAAATGTATAACCAAAATCGAACAACTTGCCGCACAAGGTCATGAACTGCACCGCCCTGCTGCCGATTATCTCAGAAATGATATCTGGGAGCTTAGAGCCAAACAGGGAACCATACAATATCGAATCCTCTATTTTTATCATGGTCAAAATATAGCAATTATTGGTCATGCTCTTATCAAAAAAACTTCCGCCGTTCCCTCACAAGACATCGAGAGAATTATCCAAAGAAAAGCACAATTTAAACAAAATCCAGAACTTCATACTTATCAAGGAGAAATAAACAATGCCTAAAACCACAGATGCCGTAAAAATCATTCACCAAATGATTGCAGATGATCCCACAATCAAAGAACAAATTGCCCTAGAATCCCTCAACTCAGAAATCGCACAATTGATTTATGACGCTCGTATGAATGCTGGATTAACTCAACAACAACTAGCCGACCTAATCCATGTTGAGCAATCCGTTATTGAAGATCTAGAAGACGCTGACTATCAAGACAATCCCCTAATAATGCTACAAAAAATTGCCACTGCCCTTAATCAACGAGTCAAAATGAGCCTTGTTAGTAGCTTGTAGGGTGCGTGTTTGCGCGTATTTAAAGGAGATTTGTTAATAATTAAACTATTACCGCGCCGTAACGCACCATCTTAAGAAAATTGGTGTGTTACGCTATCACTAACGCACCCGACAAGAGCCGCTACTGTGTCCTCTGTGGTTTTTATTATGATTATTTAACTGCTACCGAATATCCCCCCCGCAGTAATCTCTCCCTAGTAACAGGTTTCTAGTTCTTGTTTGATATTCAGGCAGAATGAATGATATAATTGGTGCGTGGGGCGTGGCTCTCTCGTGCAAAAGCTTGTTACCTGTAGAATATAACAATCTCAGGTCTTTTGTCAAGTCTAATTTTAGGGGTTTTGCTCCCGTAAACATCAGCTTTTTGGGAACTCGATACTTGACACTATTTAATTTATCATTTGTTAGAAAACTCACATATATAAAAGCTTTAATATGCCAAAAATACAACTTATTTTTTACCAAGATGAAAGAGGTAATATACCAATTATAGAATGGCTTGATAGTCTTCCTGGCAAAGCTCAAAACAAATGCTTTATCAAATTACAAAGACTGGCAGAACTAGGATATGAATTACGCAGACCAGAAGCAGACTTTTTGCGGGACAAAATTTATGAATTGAGAGTTAATTTTAAAGGAATAAATTATAGAATTCTTTATTTCTTTTATAAAAACAAAGCTGTGGTCATTTCTCATGGTATAATTAAAGAAAAAGAAGTTCTACCACTGGAAATCGAGCAAGCAATTAAAAACAAAGCTAAATTTGAAAAAAATCCCGAATTACACACCTATTTTCAGGAGTTGATATGAATACACACCAAACGACAGCCGATGGCTTACAAATTCTTTACCAACGTTATTATGCTAATAATCCAGAACGTCAATTAGAATTAGAAAAGGCTCGTATTGATGACGAAGTAGCCAGAAAAATATTTAAGATTAAGGAAACACATCATCTTTCAACAAAAGCTTTAGCAGAATTAATTAATACTGATGAATCTATTATTGAAGCCTTAGAAAATGCTGACTATGAAGGAAACTCTTTTTTGTTGCTAAATCTCATCGCTACAGCCCTAAAAATAAAGGTTAAATTTGAATTAGTTTCAGCCTAATTGTTTCAGTAATTTGCTACAATGAGAATAAGCTGTCGCGCATTTAAACAATGACAATGATAAACCTAGAAACAATTGAAGAAGATATTGCGTCCCTTCCCCCCGACGCACAACAGACTATTCTTGAACTTGTAGATATTCTCAAAAAACGATATTCTCCCAACCCACAGGAAATGAAAGAGCAGCGAACAGAAGATTGGTCTGATTTTATCGGTTGTATAGAGGCTGAACCAGACCTTTCTTTTGAATTATGAATTATGAATTATCAAAAAGAATAGAAGAAACAAATAGATATTCGGGAACGTTGTTTTGAGTATGCACTGCGAGCAATTAAACTTTATCAATAAACAATAATTTGAGAAAATGAACCAAAAAACTTACCAACTAACCTTAAACTTTGACCAGATTTTAGATTTGGTTAAACAACTCCCAGAAAGTGACAAAATAAAACTCAGTAAAGAACTCGAAAAAGAAACTTTAAATCAAAAATTAACCCAACTTTTAGAAACCTTTAAAACTGATGAGCTTTCCCTAGAGACAATTACCGAAGAAGTGGAGGAAGTTAGGGCTGAAATTTATGGACAACAAGCCACCGATTAAAGTTATTATTGATACTAACCTTTGGATTAGCTTTCTTATTGGTAAACAGTTAGCCAAAACTCTTGTGCCGATTTTTTCTCCACAGCTACTTAATGAGATTAACCTTGTTACCAAAAGACCAAAATTACAAAAGCATTTTCCCCAAAGTAAAGTTCAAGAGTTACTTGAGCTTGTAAACATAATTGGGTTATGTATTGAGACTAAATCAAAAATTAATATCTGTAGAGACGCTAAAGATAACTACCTTTTAGCCTTAGCCAAAGATAGTCAAGCTGACTTTTTAATTACAGGCGATCAAGATTTATTAATTTTGCAACAATTTGGAATAACTAAATAAGACTTTTAGACTTTTTGTCAATCAAAAAGTACCAAATATGGGAGTGATCGGGTGGAAAATTCAGGGACTTTTTCCCTGAAAATTAGGTAATTGACCCCCTCAAAATCGGTAAAACCCTACACCCCACACCCCACACCCTACCCCCACGAAAAACTTTTTCAGCAAGCCCTAATTAAATTATGATCGCGCCGTAACGCACCATCTTAATTTGTAGGGTGCGTTAATGTTCTCGGTTCTTCTCTTTTTCTCACCTAACGGCTGGTCGATTTTTTTGAGAAAATTGAGTTAATAATCTCTAAGTTGAGTTAAGGTTTGTAGTTACGCTTTAGCGCCAACTTCTCGGGAAAATCGGGCTAGAGCATCGACATTGCTTGTATTCCCAAGACTTGCCTGACTTGCCTTTACTGTTCTTTGTGGCGAGAAAAAGCCAGATCAGCAGTCTCGATTACCTTTAATAGCTGTTCGATGCGGTTTTCCGTTGGGGGGGCCAAACAGGGAAAAACGACTAAACCGGGGATTTGATTGGCCACCTCGGTGACAGCCACATCAAGGGTGACTAGGGGTAAATTAGCGAGGGTTTCCGACTCGCTCAAGGTTTGCAGATAAGAGTATAAATCTTCTGCGATCGAACTATCGATTAAGATAGCGTCCACCTCCCAGACAGTAGCTAAAAGTTCCGCCTGTTCGCAACTATCGGCCTCGATAAAACGATAGTTCTCCCGAACTAATTGATTATTCCAAATCCAACTAAAGGAAGATAAATCGGAGAAATTGGGGGCATAATGACCGTGTAAACGCAGCAGAGTCGGAGCAGTGCGCCGTTTTCGGCTAGGAACAGGGGAAACGGTCAGATTTAAGCAAGCTTGCAGCGCAGCCGAGGTGATCGGCGGAACCAGAAAACTATCGGCCCCTTGCTGTTGACTGCGGTTGCGCTCGGAATCGGCGGCGGTGACAATAACTTTTATATCTTTGGTTTGGGGATGGGATTTCAGCAGCGTTAACACATCCCAACCGGACAACAGGGGTAGATTGGGATTGAGAAAAACACAACGGGGTTTTAACTGACGGGCTTTTTCGATCGCCTCAGTGCCGCTACGGGCGATAATGGCTTTTAATCCCAATTCACTCAAGCGATCGACAAACTGTTCGATCACTTGGGGATTAGCTTCCACCAGCAACACCAGACGCTGGGGAGTGGCGGACTCCTGCTCGGCACCTTGGGGATGAACCGGCAGTAGTAAAGTAAATTCACTACCTTCCTGGGCCCTGGAGACAAAAGATAGATCGCCACCGTGACAGCGTGCTAATTTTTGGCTTAAGACTAAACCTAAACCTGCGCCCTCAAATTGACGGGTGAAAGGACTTTCTAGCTGTTGGAATTTCTGAAAAATCAGATGCTGGGATTCTTCCGGAATACCGATCCCCGTATCCCAGACGGTAAAAGCCAGCCAATTTTCCCAACGATTGACTTTAATGCCCAAATTACCGCCATCAATGGTAAATTTTACCGCATTATCTAACAAATGCACTAACATCTGTTGTAAACGGGTTTCATCGGCCAGGACATAATCTAACCCCGATTCGATGTCAAGACGATAGCTGCTGGGGAGATCGAGACGTTGGGGATACTTATCGACGATGATATCGTACACCCGTTGACAGAGGCGAGCGATTTTGACTCTAGTTAAAGTTAATTGTAGTTGTCCTGTCTCTAGGCGGGTTAAATCGAGGAGATCATTAACCAAAGCCATCAACTGACGACCGCTGCGATAGATTAAATCGGCATATTTCGACTGTCGGGGGTTAAGTTCACCAATTTTTTGTTCCCGCAGCAGATTGGAGAGACCGATAACAGCAGTGAGGGGCGATTTAAACTCATGGCTGACACAGGCGAGAAATTCATCCTTAAGACGATTTAAATGGACTAAATCGGCATTTTTAACCGCTAATTCCTGACAATATTGCTGTTGTTCGGTGATATCGGTGGCCAACAGTAACCATAGTCCCGAAGCTTTCTCGATCAAAGGATAATTATCCGCCAAATTTAACGGCACGGACAACAGTCGCCAAGTCTTGGCTAAACCCGATGTCACCGTTTCTAGACGCTGGGGAAACAGGGGGGGGGTGGGGGATGGGAGGGTTAAGGGGTCATTAACTAAAGCCAAGGCAGAGTTATCGATATTAGCGGGGAAAGCCGCCCCGATTTGTTGACACCAAGCCTGATTTTGGTATAAAATCCCTGCTTCTGGACTGTAGAGCAGCAGCGGCAGCGGTAATTGTTCCAGAAATTCCAGAGGACGATCGCTGCGGGGGGGGGTAATGCGATCGCTGATGCGGAGCTGCGGGGGAGGATCATCGAGAATCGAGCGCCCGAGACAAAATTGCAGAAGTTTGCCCGTGTCTAAGCGTCCTAACAGTTTGCCCTGAGCATCGACTAAAATAGGGGCTTTTGCGAGCGCTTCCCCCGTCAGGGTAGCCAGAAACTCACTCACGGCCATGCGCGAGTTAAGAGGGATAATTGGACGCAGCCAACCGCTTAGATCGAGACGGTTGCAGGAGGGGTTTCTGGTTTCGGGGTACTGCTGTTGATAGAGGAGGTAAGCGATCAGGGCTTGACTCTCAATCAGTCCTAGGGGACAATACCGCTCATCCACCACCACGATCGCTTCTGGATTGCCCGTGTTAATTAAATCGCAAAGACTGGCCCTGTCGATAATTAATTCACAGGTAGTGACAGATTGATTAAAGTGATGGAGACTGAGGGTAACGCTAGGCATGGGGATAATTGGGGAGGGCGGTGGCGGTAACTTTAGGGCATAATTAACAAACTGATGGCCAAACTATTAGTCGTCCTAGAACTTGAATTTATCTTGATTATGACGCTCGCTCATCTAGAGAACCGCTCCATTGATTACAATTAACTACGATACCCACTGCCAAAAAGCCAAGTTAACTTTAACTTCCTTTAGCTGATGGCGGGGGGGGTTGTCTTCTCAACAGAGAAAGCCTAACCTATTGTTTGTCAATTTCTATCTACCTTGCGGGTGAGAAAACGTTGCCTCTGAGACTGACTATTTATGCTTTTGTCCCAACGGACCCACCCTTGACGGGAGTGAGTTCACCCCCGGGGCTGGTTAATTCTTTGACGGCTTTATTGGCTAATGAACGCTATAATCTAACCCTGGGGTCTTCTTCTAGCGAATTACTGGCTAATATCGAGGCAGAGAAGGAAAAAATTGATTGTTTGCTGGTGGTCTCTCATCCTTCCCTACAGCCGACTTTTAATCAACTCTACGAAGGGGGGATTTTACTGCCAGTAGTGATCATTGTCGCTGACAAAAACATCGCTCCTGAGATGAATGACTCTCCCACCTGTCTCTATCATAGTGCCGAATTACAAATCACCGTCAAGGAATTAGACAGCATCACCTCGGTCATCGACCAAGCGATCGCTAGATTTCTCCATTTAGCTCCTAATTGCTCTTTTTCCGAGCGTACTACGATTGTTAACCAACCGAATCCCGTGGCCAATAATCACAGTTTTCTCCTCCTACAACAGCGCCGTTTAGCGGAAAAATTAAAAGAAAGACTCGGCTATTTAGGTGTTTACTACAAACGCAACCCGCAGCTGTTTTATCGCAATCTTGCCCCGGAGGAAAAAAACGAATTACTGCGGGAAGTAAGAAGAGATTATCGGGAGATTATTTTAAATTACTTCCTACAGGATTATCCGATTAATCAAGCGATCGATGAATTGGTTAATAATGTCTTTTTTACCGATCTCTCAGTGTCGCAAATTCTGGAAATTCACATGGAGTTAATGGATGAATTTTCCCAACAGTTAAAATTAGAAGGCAGAAGTGAGGAAATTCTCCTAGATTATCGTCTCGCTCTCATTGATATCCTTGCTCACCTAGGAGAAATGTACCGTCGTTCCATACCTCGCGAGGATATCCCTTATGATTTATTATTGGGAATAGACTAAAATATCCCAGACAAATAGCGATGAACTCATATCCCCAGCCCCTTTGATCCTAACCTATGAGCGTCTTTAAAAAAACCTATGTTTTAAAACTGTACGTCGCCGGGAACACCCCCAACTCCGTGCGAGCCTTAAAAACCCTGAAAAATATCCTAGAAGAGGAATTTCAGGGAGTTTATGCGCTCAAGGTGATTGACGTGCTGAAAAACCCGCAACTAGCGGAGGAAGACAAGATTCTCGCTACTCCTACCCTTGCGAAAGTCCTCCCTCCCCCAGTGCGGAAAATTATCGGTGATTTGTCCGATCGAGAGAAGGTTCTGATCGGTTTAGACTTACTATACGAGGAAATTCGTGAACGAGAAAATGATAGCTAGGTCTTTGTCCATAGTTGATTAGACGGGTTATATTGATTGAAGAAGAAATGATCGGGGCTTAATCTAGTACCTCTATGGGAAAGTCAAGAGTCAATGGAAATCGAGATAGTGTAAAGTGTTTAGTCAGGCTTGATATGTTTCTGTGGAAAAATTAGATAAAAATCCTACTCTTTAAATACTCGCTGGATAAATAATGACTCAATCTAACTCTAATAGCCAATCGAATCCACCGATTAAACCGAAAGGTGTTCGCAAAATTAGAACCCTAATTGAAGGTTTTGATGAGATCACTCACGGTGGTTTACCCATGGGGAGAACTACCTTAGTTAGTGGCACTTCTGGCACGGGAAAAACCCTGCTTGCCGTTCAATTTCTCTACCACGGGATCAAGTATTTTGACTATCCGGGCCTGTTTGTTACTTTTGAAGAATCTCCCACCGATATCATTCAAAATGCCTATAGTTTTGGTTGGGATTTAGAAGAATTAATTGACCAGGGTAAATTATTTATTCTCGATGCTTCCCCGGATCCGGAAGGTCAAGAGGTGGTGGGTAGTTTTGATCTTTCGGCCCTAATCGAGCGCATTCAATACGCAATTACCAAATATAAAGCAAAACTGGTATCAATTGACTCTGTAACTGCTGTTTTTCAGCAGTACGAAGCGGTGTCAGTGGTGCGGCGGGAAATTTTTCGGCTCGTCGCCAGGTTAAAATTATTAGGAGTGACTTCAATTATGACCACGGAACGTATCGAAGAATACGGAGCGGTGGCGCGTTTTGGTGTAGAGGAATTTGTCTCTGATAATGTGGTAATTATGCGGAACGTGCTAGAGGGAGAAAGGCGACGCAGAACCGCAGAAATCCTCAAATTACGGGGAACAACCCACATGAAGGGGGAATATCCCTTTACTATCACCAATGATGGCATTAATATCTTCCCCCTCGGAGCCATGCGTTTAACTCAGCGCTCTTCTAATGTCCGCATTTCTTCGGGAGTAAAAACCCTCGATGATATGTGTGGAGGCGGTTTTTTCAAGGATTCGATTATTTTGGCCACAGGAGCAACCGGTACGGGTAAAACTCTCTTAGTCAGTAAATTTCTAGAAGAAGGCTGTAGGCGCGGTGAGCGGGCGATTTTGTTCGCTTATGAAGAATCTCGCGCCCAATTGTCCCGAAATGCCTCTTCTTGGGGGATCGATTTTGAGGAGATGGAACGCAAGGGATTATTAAAATTATTGTGTTCTTACCCCGAATCGGCGGGATTAGAAGACCATTTACAGATGATTAAGTCGGAAATCTCGGAATTTAAACCCTCTCGTATTGCTATTGATTCTCTATCGGCACTCGCGCGGGGGGTGACAAATAATGCTTTTCGGCAATTTGTGATCGGGGTGACAGGATACGCCAAACAGGAGGAAATTACGGGATTTTTCACCAATACCACCGACCAATTTATGGGAGCGCACTCGATCACCGAATCCCATATTTCTACGATTACGGACACAATTTTAATGCTGCAGTATGTGGAAATTCGCGGCGAAATGTCGCGAGCGATTAACGTCTTTAAGATGCGCGGTTCTTGGCACGATAAAGGGATTCGTGAATATACTATCAGTCAGGACGGGGCGGATATCAAGGATTCTTTCCGCAATTACGAGCGGATTATTAGTGGTTCCCCAACTAAAATTAGCGTCGATGAAAAGACTGAATTATCGCGGATTGTTCGCAATGTACGCGAAAAATTACAGGATGAATAATCGGGAGTTGACTGATGGAGATTATTTTGAAGAGCGATCGGGTAAAGTCGGTCTTAAGGAAAATAACCACCAGATCAACAAACCTAATATAATCCAGAGAATATCTTTAACCCGGCGAATTAGAGAAATCGCTAAACCTAATTCTAGACTACCAGTTAAGGAAGCACCCAGCAGCACTAAAGAACCTTCTAAAGTACCGATATTAGCGGGAATAAAAAAGGTCCCAGCGCGCACCAATTGGGCAACGGAATCAAATAACCAAGCATCGGCAAAACTGATCGGATGTTGGAGAAACTGCATTAAAACATAGATTTCTAAAACTCCTAGGGGCCAATTTAGAAAACCGACGATCAAGCCATTTCTAAATAGGGGCAGATTCCGGTAAAATTCTCCTAAACGATCATCGACACTGCGAAGATTTTCTAAAGGTTTAGCTAGGCGATCACCTAAAAAAGAATGACCTAATCGATTAACTATTCGGGAGGATAAACGGAATCGCTGAATCAAGAAAAATATCAGGATACAACTGGAGAATATAGCAAGACTTAATCCAGTAAAAGTTTTAAAAGAATTGGAGAATTTTGGAGAAGCTAGGAGCAGAAAAAAACCGATAATTGCAAAGAAGACAAGGGAAGCAGTATTTAACGTTTTTGTCAGAATAATCGAGGCACTGGTTTCTTTGTAGCTAATCTGATAGTGAGTTTTTAACATCACTGCTTTAAAACCTTCTCCTCCCAAGGAAGCGAAGGGAGTCACGCGATTAAAGGCTGCCCCTACCATGTAAATTAATAATAGGCGAATTGTCCATCGAGGTTGGATAGGAATACTTTTAAAAGTTAGTTGCCAAGTAAAAACATCGGTGAGAAATTCTAGGAAATAAAAAATAATTACTAATGTCATTCCCCACCAACCGACTAGGGTGATTTGTTGCCAAACTTCTTGCAGATTTGTTTTGCGTAAAATTACCCCTAGTAAAACAAAACCTAAACCCAGAAAGATAAATTTAAGATATTTCATAAGTAGTCGTGTAAAATTAATTTCTTGGTTAAGATATAGGCAAAAGGCAAGAAGTAGTTATACTAAATCCTGTTTAAAAGATATAAAAGAGCGGGAATTATGACTTAAGTAGCTGGTTATAATTAAATTAAAAATGGATTTTAGGTTCGATCCCCCCTGCCCCTCTTGATAAGGTAACCTGAGTTCGGGTTAAGCAGATTGAGGTAAAACCCAGTCCATTTGGAGGGAGGGCTTCTTGGGTTGGTGACAGTAAGCAATTAAGCCACACAAGACGTTGACACAAAAATTGACCGGGCTTCGGTGACGAGAATGTT